>JAHDCA010000040.1 GCA_020630115.1 Candidatus Dojkabacteria bacterium
ACTTTCAATTTCTACCAAGATCTTTCCTTCAATACGATAACCCTTGCAATCTTCAGAAGGGTTTTCACCCTGGCAAGTTTCAGAAAAAGTAAGATCAATTGCCGAGTTCACTGTATCTTTAAGGTTTACGTTGAAAAAGTATGAGTCACTTTGACAACTTGCTGAAGTAGCTCCATCAGGAACTTTGTGAAATACCGCTTTAGAAAGATCTCTACACTCTTCCCCTTCAAGAGTACTATTTGAGTTTTTTAACGAGTATCCAGGGGGCAAATAAGGAGAACCTAAATCGTCCCCATCTGTCATATGTGCTGGGTCAACTCTCAATCCACCAATTGAAGAACCAATAGTCGTAACTGCTGCAGTTACGCCACCAATATTTAGACCGACTTCAGTCGGCTTAGCGATAGTAGTTTCCTCAATTAATTGTCTTGGAGCATAGAACTCGTTCCCTATTTTACTATTTGAGTCTCCACTACCATTATAAAACTCACCAGTATTTGCAAGGCAACCTCTTTGAGGATCATTGTATCCGCCCTCACATGGTTGACCTTCTAAAAGAGAATAAGGTATCTCAATTGAGGTTAATCTAAAAGTAAATATCTCCTGATCAAACTCATCTGCTTGTTCAATAACATCAATATCAATGTCTAGATCCGAGCATACAAATTGATGATCCACAGACTCACCTTCACATCCTTCAACAGTACAGCCACTAGTCCCAGCGTTTGAATTGTTATCACCTCCATTGTCTGATACAACCTCTTGGACTCGAACTTCACTTAAGTCATTTAAAGCAACTTGAGCGATTGTGTTTGAGAATTGTGAACTATAATCAGTATTGTGATTTTCTGCTGTTGTAAGCTTATCGGAATTTAGAAATCCAACCATAACTCCAATTACGATCATTGCAATTAGTAAAACATAGAGAATATGATTTTTCATCACGCTATTATACACCCGAACAGACTATAAGCCCACAAATCATTTTATATACTTTGTATCTATCGCATTCACTATTAACTCAAGCTCGATTTCCAACTCTTGATCCAAGTACTCTGTGATACCTATGCATTTAGTTTTGTAAAAAGGAAGATACTGAGATGAAGACTTATTCAATGAATAAATTAATTCAGATTCACTTATCAAACATGATTCGGGCAGATCATAATTCACGACATTTCCAAGGTATACTTCATCTTCTAAACCAACAGATTCAACATCAATAGCGGTTAACAATTTCTGAGAAAAATTAACAGGATAATTATCATTATTAATAATTGTATTCAGAACATTTTGATCAATCAAATCAACAATCTCCGAGGTTTCCTCATAATTAACAACTGGCAATATCAAGCTTTCAATTATCCCTTTATCAGTAAAGAAGACTTGAGCATCTGGCTGTAAATGATTCAGCTTGAGACCATTAAGCGTCAAATGAAATTTAGCCCTATGGCCCTGAGTATCAGAAGTTATTTGCTCAACTTGGATCCCAACATTGGGCTCAAAAGAATTGTAAATCTCCTCCAATATATCGGTCACTTCTTGCGGAGTGTATTCATCAAGTACAAAACTTTCAAAATCACGACTATTCGTGACCTTTAAGTATTCCTCTTGAGGTACAAAGACACTATCTAGGTCATACTTATCAAAAAGAACTTGAGATATTATTAAATTATCAATTTCGATCTCTTCGTAGACCCTGTAATCACCTTCAAGCTTTTCTTGAGCAATATCAATTTGCCCTTCAATCTTTTCAATTTCACTATTCTGATTATCAACCTCAATTGATTGCTCTCCAGGCTTACGCCTATCTAAGCCAAAAATAATAAACACTATCACCAAAACTATTAAAACCCCACTCATAACAAAAGTTAAGAATTTAAAATCAAAAGAATCTAACATTGCCCTATCTGACAGCCTAAATTATCTAACCATTGTTCTGAGTTAACCCAACCATCGCTACAAATACCACCACCAAAAGGCAATGAATTACCTTGAGAATCAGTTACTGGATCTATTTGACTACTACAGATATCTAGGTGTAAATGAGCTCCATTCCAACAAGGCGAAGTGTCTAAACCATCACTAGAGTCCTGAAGATAAGCTAATAGCTCTCCCTGAGTAATCTCTTGCCCAATTGTAACCACCGGTGCAACATGATACATCCGATAGGTAACACCGCTATCTGCTTGAAATTCCAGATGTCCTCCCATTGATTTACTTGGCTCTGCAATACACTGAATATGGCTTTTTGCTATAGTGACTACCCCATCAGAGGGAGCATAAATCTTGCCATTAACTGGGACAATATCAACAGCACCCGTTCGCATCCGAGCATGAGAGGTATCTCCATTGGGACCTTGAGTACAAACTGTTTGTGATTGGATTAGGCACTGAGCTGACTGCTCTGGTGATCGATCTGTAACCAGTTGGATATCATTAAAATCAGCTAGCAGGGATCCGCCTCCTGCACCTGCTGAAGAGCCTGTACTAAATCCACTTACAGTCGAAGTATAGCCAACATCATTCACCTTTTGATATGCTTGCTGATAATCAAAAGGTGTTGAGACTTCCCCTGAACTCTTGGATGCTGAAAGACTAGTTAGAGAGTATATAAACGCCATCGAACCACATAACAAGCCAAATATTGTCAAAAATATTATTGCCTGAGCTTTTAAGAATGCTTTTACAAATTTCTCCCCAAAATGCATTGCCAACCATGTAAAAAGCATCATTGCCAAATTACCAATCCCGGGGATAAATGAACCTAGAATTTGACCTGCAAATTGAAAAATTCTCCTACTAGCGAGTTTCTTGAAAATAAACTGAGCACCTGATCTGGCCAACTGCCTAATCCCTATTGCTCCAGCTAAAAACTGCTTTGCTACTTTTCCTCCAGCTTTACCACCTAACCAAATCATTGTACGCGTAAGTCTCTTGGATAACCTTTTCTTCAATTTCTTAACAAAACGGTTGTTAAATAAAGTATTACCAACTCTTTGCATCATCCGCTTAGACCAGGAAAAACGATTAGCTTTTTTAACATTTCTTTTAAAAAGTTTCATGTCTTTACCGATTCGCTTCAATTCTTCCTGAAGTTCCGAGGGCAATTTGTTAATATCCCCCTTCAACATTTCATAAAATTGGTCCATATTCTCCATGAAGAACTCTTCATCAAACTCACCTTTACGATTAAAGAGTTTTTGGGTCAAATTACCTGAACCTAGAATTCCCTTTAAGAACTCTCCTTCGTTTGCTTTGACATATGAAAGAAATTCTTTGTTCTTTGTTAAGCCGCCCATCCTTTTGTTAAGCGACCTCATATTCTTTGCTGCTCTTGCTGAGAAAAGCCCACCATCTACGAGATAACTTTTGAAAAGTGAAGTTGGATGATAATTTGAAAAAGTGTCTAAATAGCCTTTAAGAAAATCGGATGCATCACTGTAGTTTGCCTCATTGTGCCCTAAATACGAAAGATTACCTAACATATCTAAGTCTGCTTGACTTGTGAATCCCATTTGCTTTAGTAAAACCCTTCCTTGGCTAGTCCCACTCAATTCACCGAGCTTCTTAACTCGTAAAGAAGCTGTTTTCCCTTTTAAAGCATCAGGTCCGATCTGAGTATATTTCCTCAGAAAACCTCCACCTGTATAGTGTTGAATATTTGATTTTATAGTTCTGTAAGCATCCATACTCTCGCTAACTCTCCACCTTGAACCAAATTGTGTTCTTACTTCTGATGAATCCTTCAAAAATCTCTGCTGAGCATCGATTTGTCTAATTAGTGAGTGGTATTCTGGATCCTTTGGACCTAGACCTTTCAGTTGAGACTTAAGCTGAGCAATGCGAGCATTATGACTAGCTTGTTGAACTTTTATTTCATGATGCTTAGCCTTTCTCTTTGGGTTGAGACTGGTTATTGGATTTTGCATTCCCCTTGCAAGGAATCTTCTTTTGCCACTTACGAAATACCCTTTCTTTTTACTATACTTTACACCTTTCATCCAGGAACCATACTCTACAAGATCTTTCTTTGCAGACTGCAGATCCTTCAAAATACCTGCATCAAGAGTGAATGAATCTGAGGAGTCATTATGTCTTTTTAACAGACTCTCAATGTCTCGGAGCTCTTTATTAAGCTGCCCATGGGTAACATCTCGTAGTCTTGAACCAGCATCAATACCATCATACTTACGAGCATAGTCAGCAAGATTTTTGTGCCTTTCCCTTAGGGCTTGATCTTTTTGACTTGTCCCAACGATTGCAGCGCCCTTCATGTCATTATTATCTGCATACATCTTTCTGTAGGTTGAAACACTGCCATAGCCATCAAGACTTTGCATATTAGCTTTTTCGTATTTGTTAACTGAGCTTAGGAACTTATTTGAAAGATTAACTTGTGCTTTAGCTGAAAGCCCTCCTTGATACTTAAGTTGACTAGAATACTTTCGCATCTCTTTCTCAAACTCACTTTTTGAGATAGTTCCTTTTTTTGCTGAAAGCTCATTTATTTCCTTAAGGACTTTTTTATTATCTGATTGGAATTGTGCGTATGCAGCTTCGACGGCTTTTCTTTGTTCTTTAGGCGTTCCTGAGGTCAAAGAACCTCCTGATGTTTGAGATAAAAATTCTGCAGCTACATCAAAACTTGCTTGTAGCTGAGCATTTTCTCTAGCCAACCTTACCGATTCAGCTTTTATCTGAGGATCATTCATATCATCTGAACTCAACATACCATATGCCATAGCCTCTTCAGGAGTCATACCTGCAGCCTTATTCGCTACACCTGCAATTGCAAGTCTTTCTAGATGTTTTGCTCCATTTTGAAGCATCATTGATTTCCTAGCTGCTTCCCCTTCAGCAAACCATGCATCGACTGCTTTGCTAGGATTCCTCCAATATTCTGACATATCAGCTAAGGTAATTTCTTTTTCAATCTTGTTTTCGCTATCTAGAACAATGTTACCTATTTTCGCACCCTTTCTTCGTTCATTTTTAGTCCCTACCATCACTTGGTCAATACCGTACTCCGCACCATAAGTCATCATTTCAGCCATAGCACCAGTGACTGTATCTATTCCTTGGTCGGCCATATTGGGAGTTTTTAAACCTGGATTGTTCTTCTTTTTGCCAGCACCAAAAACCACATCAAAGAAGCTAGCAACATCTTTCTTTTGTTGGCTCATTATATTGGTAGATAACTCTTAGCTTTAGCAGCAGTCTGAGTAAATGCATCAGAAGCACCTCTAAGTCCTTGACCCTGAGCATTCATAAACACATCTTCAAGTGCTTTTGGTATCCCAGGTATATAAAACAATATCATATAGGGAATAATTACCTCAAGTAAGAACTCACCTGTTTGATTGTCATTTATTAAGTTGATATCTGGATCACCAGTTGCCAAAGCTGCAAGATTTATATCAGGAACTAAAGCAGCTGAAAGATATGCGAGATTAATAGCAAAAGTTATGGCTGTAAATGAGAAGGCATTTTTTGCCACCCTCCCTCCCCATTTCATGAATAAATGAGACTTACCAGGTATTGCCGAAGCCATTATGTAAAGTGGCCCAACTATTGCATCAATAGCTAATCCTAGATAACATTTAACTAATGATATATATATCTTAATCGAAACAAATACTACCATTCCAACGCCAACTATTGATAAAATAGCGGTAAGTGCGCCAAATATAAATCTCCCACCGATTCCACTTCCAGCACCGGTAGATGAAGTAACATACTCACCCCATGATGAAATCAAACCACTTCCCAAACCACCAAACCCAGAAGTAAGCAGTCCGACAGGATTAGAAACAAACACAAGACTTTGATCGCCAACCGTAATAAGATTGTTCAATATCCGAGTTGCCATCATTGAAAGATCTATTATAAAGCCAACAATTGCGAAACTAAACGTAACACCAACAAGTGCAAAAACAACTCTTGGTAAAGTATTAAAAATCGTAACCGCCATCTGACCACCGATCTTGTGTCTAAACATAATCATGAATCCAGCAGCAACAAGAATTAGTACAAACATCAAGTAAGCAATATTTCTAGACCATCTCCAAAATTCAACGATAGCACCGCTCGAACCAAACAGACAGTATCCGCTAGTTATTCCACTACCGCTATTACATCCTGAAGCAGGAGCAAAATCTAAGAATACAGCACCACGACCTCCGACATTCCCACTAACATCATCAAAAACAGGCGGGTCAGAAAGGCCGTACTGAGAGCCCCAATCACTTCCAGAACCACTTTGGTTTGCTGGGTCTATGCCATACTGAGAGCCCCACTGTGGGAATTCTTCATCGTCATCAGTTGCCGACTGATTTTCTGGTTGATCTGGATACGGATTACCATCACTACTACCACTACCTCCAGTATCTAAATATCCGCCTGACCCTATGCCATTAGCATATACCGATGCTGCGTCTTGATAACCAGGTATAAACTCAGACTTCAAATATGCAATAGTATCAAAATCTGGGCGTTGATTGAAAAGTAACTCATCAGACTTTTTATTTATAAAAGCATTCAAGCCATTGCTTTCTATCCCAGTTGGCATTCCCCAGTTGGCAAATATCTGTTGAGTCCTAGAACCGTTAAAGTTAGGGTCATCTGGTGCAGTATAGTGACACTGAAAACTTGGCTCAAGACTAGTAAGAATTTTAACAGGTGCTGAGACAAAACCCTGATCACAAGTGTGTACATATACATTTTGATTTGTAGTATTAATATCTGCGCTTTCAGTCAAATTCATATTTCCAACTTGACAATCTAAAAATGCATTTTCATCTAAACAAACAATAACATTTTGCTCTCTTTTGAAAGTGCCTCGACCATTTAAAACTTTAACTTCTTCAATCGTATCTGGATTTTCGTACTTGAAACCATTTGTAGATGTCTGAGCATCTACAGGAGAAACAAACGAGCTAGCCAATACAACAAAAAGTATTAATGATATAAATATTTTCTTCATACTTCAGTCTATCACAAAGTTAGCTACAACTAGAAACACTTTCCATAAACATTTCCTCTATCAATATGAGATATTCCTCCCATTCAGGGAAATCAGGATTACCAGGGTACGTTGCTCTTGCTACGGAATCATATATTGACCTGTATGGTGACACATCCCAAAGACAAGGTACTTCAAATATATTACTATAATCGACGATTACTCTGCATGGGGTTGTTATAAAGAATTGCTTTCGAGTATCTATGTCCCTATCCATGTGAGCTGGATCTTGCATCTCAAGAGATACTGAAGGAGAGTATTCTGCCAGATCTGATATATCCATATTTAGATCCAAACACCTCCCTGCATTACAAGTTTCATTGGATCCAAATATCGCATCAATCTTTATTCCTGTTAATAAGATTGATTCACAACCATCAGTTTCACCTGTCGACGGCTCACAAACACCCTGAATCTTAGTCGCAATAAAATTTTTAATAAAGTCTGTAACTGGTTTTTCCTTTCTTCGGCAAGACTCAAAACTTTTTGCACTTTCCATATGGAATGTTTCAATCTGATCAAGCGTATAACAAACTTCCTCTGGTTTTTCGGCGATATCACATTCTAAACGTCTATTTCCTTTAAAGATTTCATCACTCTGCTCATTGCACTCATCAAATCTTCTCAAATACTCTTTACACTCATAAGGAGTCAGGTTTTGACATGCAGTCAGATCTCCATACTTATTTACCTCGGCAGGATTTGCATCAGGCTCTAATTCTTCACTTGGTTGTGCTACGGGATTAACATCACCAGTTTGAACAAC
>JAHDCA010000041.1:0-7378 GCA_020630115.1 Candidatus Dojkabacteria bacterium
GATCGAGAAATTCAGTGTCTCGGATCTGTTTTCAACAATTGCAGATTTAACTGCTGCTGCACTTGATTGTCTACCTATCTTCGCCATTTTCTACAAGTTCAAAAGTTATTGAGAAATTTGTCTCTGTTGAGTTTGATGTTTTAGAGAGTGACTTTCTAACATTTGTGTACCTAGGGTTGTTCTGAATCTGCTTTTCATACTCGGTTAGTTGAGCAATATCTGTAGCTGAAAATGTCAGACTGATCTTATCATCATTAAAAGAATATCTTTTTAGATTAAGATTGTTAGGTATTGTGTCAAAGACAGAGCTGATCTCTAATGAGTTCAATTCTTGAACTTCTGCAAGTGAGGAGATATCGACGACTATCTCATCAAGAAGTGTGTACTCTGCAACCTCTTGTTGAAAGGTGTCATTTTGAATCCACTTTACCTTTTCATCAATTGCCTCAGTTAGATCGTTATTCTGTCTATCATATACAAAACGCATAAAAAAGACTACTAACACTAATAACTCAATTGAGATTAATATAACTCTACCAAATGTGAAAACCCAAGAATAAGCCTTAGTCCAGATATCTTCTGGTTCATTCACAGGTTCAAGCAGATTTATTGATGTGGGGACTTTTCCCATATGTCAGTATAGCAGTTAAAAATATCCCTGAGAATTATTAACTGCCAACTATTAACTTTTGTAATAAGAGATGTTCGTTTGTTAAACCCTAAAGTCCCAAACGTTCTTATCTTTTTTGAATTTGTTCTTACAATCCTTGTTGGTACAAGTAGCTAGGTTCTTTGTGAACTTTAGTTCAGACTTACATACCGGACAAACAAGTATTGATTCAAACTCTTCGTTGTTAAGAACATTTTTATTAAAACCATCATTTCTAAGTATCATAAATCTGCTTGGGGCGATTGGAATTAGTCTAAATACCTCTTGTACAACCTTTTCTGTAAATATTAAGATCTGACTTGGAATATATCTCTTTAGAAAAGGAATTCGGAAGAAAGATGCATCACGACTTGATAGTAGTTTGAACCTGTGTTGCTTAAAGAATCTTTTGACTAATCTTACAGGAAAATTAAGAAATGTTACATTTTCACTCGATTGAGAACCTTCATGATTACCAGCAGTAGGTTGCTGATACTTTGTGTTTCTGAAAAATGATTTGTTAAAGTGAATTAGGTTTCTCAATACCGCTTTGATGTGAAATTTGTTCGAGAATTCTTGAATGTGAAAACCACCAGTTGCATTGATCCTAGCAAGTTCCTTAAAATATACTCCTGGTTGGTCTAGATGGTGAAGAACCCTAACCATTAGTGATAGATCAAATGAATTGTCCTTAAATGGTAATTTGTAAACATTTGCAGCAATCAGCTTTATATCAGGATACTGCTTTATCAAGAATGAGTGATTCTTCTGAAGAGTCTTTAATGAATAATCAACAATTACTTGTTCAGAGGTATTTCCCTTAAAATGCTTAATGTTTCTACCAAAAGAGCCACCGAGATCAACAACCCTCTTGAACTTCATGTTCTTGGGTAATTTATTCATTAATCTTGAAACTGCATAGTCCTCTGCTTCTTGTTCGTACTTTCGATTATCCCAATAAGTTGAGTAATCATAATTATGTTCATCGTAGTTTGAAATTTTCATATGTTGATTATACTAAGTTTTTCTGCTTTATGACTAGTTGCATTCTTTCAAGAGCTAATTCTTCAGCTTTTGAATCATCTCCTTTAGCTTTAGCAATTCTCTCCTGTTTAGAAAATTCTGCGACTTTATTAGAATAGAAATTGTTTTGTACATTTAGATATAGCTTTGCTAATGTCTTTTCTAGTTCAATCCATTCGAGTTCAGGGTAATTATCAAAATGCATAACCAAAGTCTGGATATATTTAAATTGTTTTTCAGTTAATGAACTTTCAAGCTCTTCAATCTTAAACTTTTTATTATTGCCCAATATACTGATCAATTCAGCTCTGTTTTTATCAAAGAATTTCAAGTCTAAAGTCTCAAAAAATTTCATATAGTCATTTTTCAAACAATAAAGTATTAACTGGTCACTTGGAGAGTTTGGTCTCCAGGTTTTCTTATGGTTGTTATTGTGGCTCACCGTTGTTCTTTGGCTTTGGTAGTGATCATTGGTAGCACCTTGGTTTTTGATATCAAAATCAGTCATTTCCTTAAATTTCTTTATATAGAAATTTTTGGTTTGACCTGCAGGTACTTTATCAAGTAAAGCTGTCGTAAACTTAATAATTTTTTGCTGATCAAACAGCTTCCCAATATCCAAATCTTCAATATATCTTGAGATTATAAAAGTGAAAGCATCAGTATTAGGTTTTATAACTTCCTCAAGTAGTGCAGGGGAGCTTTTAACTAGCTCATCAATATCTTTGTACGGATCAGGTAATTGGGCTGTGTAACTGTTTAGCCCAAGTTCTGAGCTAAGTTCGAATCCTCTTTGAAGAGCTTGGTAACCAGCATTGTCATTGTCAAACATAAAAAGAATATTGTTTGTATACCTTGAGATCATTTTTAACTGTGAAGAAGTAAGTCCAGTCCCAAGTGGTGCAACTGTGTTTGTATAACCTGCCATGTGCGCGGCTATAACATCTGTCTGGCCTTCAACTATAATGCAAAGGTCATCTTTCCTTAAACTAGCTTTGGCCTGGTAGAAACCGTACAGGAGATCTCTCTTTTTAAAGATAGGTGTTTCAGGGGTGTTTAGGTACTTTGGCCCAAATTCATTTTTTGGCATCTGTCTTCCTGAGAAACCAACAATCTTTCCATATGAATTATGGATAGGGAAGATAATTCTGTCATTAAATTTACTTCTAGTACTGGAATTTTTACTTACTGATAATCCGACTTTGATTTGATCTCTATAGGGGACTTTTTGTCTTCTTAAAAGGAGTTCGCTAAGATCAGATCTTTTGGGTGCATATCCAATCTCAAATTTATCAATGAAAGCTTTCGGGATCTTTCTTTGCTCTATCAGATAATCTTTTGCTGGATCGGATTTCTCTAAAGAATGTACAAAGTATTTTTGCGCAAGATCATTTACCTTGTATAAATAATCAAATTTACTAACTTTCTTCTTGATATCAACACCAACCTCTTGAGCAAGCTTATCTAATGCTTGAGGGAAGTCAATCTTCTCAACTTCTTGAATAAATGAGAAGATATCGCCTGATTTACCACATCCAAAGCACTTATAAATCTGTATGTCAGGACTCACATTGAAAGAAGGTGTTTTCTCATTATGAAAAGGGCAAAGACCAGAGTAATTCTTACCTGTCTTTTTTAGCTTAACGTACTTTTCGACGACTGAAACAATGTCCTGAAGGGACTTAACTTTCTCAATTGCTGCTCTGCTCTCCATCTTGGCATGTTAACACACTTTCGTTAACTTCACACACAAGTACAAGTTCTTGAGTAACTGTATCCCGAATTAATTGAAACTCTTGCTCGTCGATTGTGGCACTCAAGGAGTTTAATGTATCAGAAGTTATCCTAAGGGAGTTTTTAAAGCTAAAATCAACTATATCACCAACTATTAAAGTTTCAGTATCTAGTTTCTCTTCATCAGCAACTATCTCGATAGTCGAATCAAGAAGTAGTTCTACATTACCACTGAATTGCGTGTTTTCATCAATTGAAGGTTCTATGACCTCTGGCTCTTCTTCAATTGGTTGGTAGAAGATAGTAAATATCTCTTGAGTAGAGTTAACCGAGTTGCTCTGTTTAGAAGCTTTAATCATGATCCTGTTCTCACCAGGAGTTAGCTGAAGTCTAGAGTTGAAAGTGTTTGTTTCGCTTAGTTCAAGTTGAACATTTTTGATTGTTACTATTGAATTATCATCTGTCTTACCAGCAATTGTGATTATGTCTGAGTTAACTGTCGATCTATCAGTTGGAGCATTTGTAATCTCAAGTAATGGGGGACTATAAAATGCTGATATCTGGATATAGAGAAAATATCCGATGACACTAAGTAGTAAAATACTTGCCAAACCGATTAGGTATCTAGGTGCTACTAAATTCTTCCAGTTGAATTTCTCTTTACGTTTGATTTGTTGGTAGTCACCTTGGGTATTAACTTCTTGGGTTGGGTTGTTTGTGCTTCTTCTATAGATTGCAAGAACTCGGTCTGTCTTAAGGCCTAAATACTGAGCATAAATTTTCAAATATCCTGTTAGAAATACTTGGTTGTCAAATTGTGAAAGTCTGTCAGCCTCAATTTCTTCGATAATTTCTTTTTTGAGTTTTGTATGTGAAATAACATCTTCAATAGTTACGCCAAGGTATTCTCTACGATCCCTTAGGATTGTACCTACAGTTAGCATATTTTTACCTTCGTAAAGATTTCCACTCATTACAATTATTCAAAATCATCTGAATTATATTGTTCTTCCTCCCTTACTTCACCAGTTGCCTGTGATAGTGAGGTGATTAGAACTTTTCTTGGCTTACTTCCTTCTGATGGACCAATCACACCTGATTCTTCCATCTCGTCAATTAATCTAGCCGCTCTATTGTACCCTATACTTAATTTCCTTTGCAAAAATGATGCGGATGCTTTACCAGCATTGAATACAACTTCTATTGCTTCATTAAAGAGAGCGTCATTTGAACCATTTGAAGAAGCACCAGATTCACTTCCTTCCTCTTCTTTTGTACTTGTGACTTCATCACTATATAGGGTTACTCCTTGTGCTTGCTCTTTTAAGAACGTTACAACATTCTCCGAGTCATTAGTAGAAGTGAATGCCCCTTGAACACGAAGTGGCTTTAACATCTCAGGTGCCTTGTAAAGCATGTCTCCATTACCAATTAAACTCTGCGCACCTGTTTGGTCAATGATAACTTTTGAGTCTATCCCTGAGGATACACTAAATGCGATTCTGCTAGGTACATTAGCTTTAATTATACCTGTGATAACATCTGCAGAAGGTCTCTGAGTAGCTAGGATCATGTGGATACCAACAGCTCTAGCCATCTGTGTTAATCTTTGAATCTTACTCTCCACATCATTACCAGTTGAAAGCATTAGGTCAGCCATCTCATCTATTACAATAACTATGTATGGCATGGCGTTGTATCCCATTCTCTCATTGTACTCAGCTAATTTCTTAGCGCCTAATTGTTTAAGCATTCGATATCTTCTAAGCATCTCTTCTACTGCCCATTGTAAAGCGTTTACAACTAATTCCATATCAGTAATTGGAGGTGTTAGAAGGTGAGGGATGTCATTATAAGGTGCTAACTCAACCATCTTAGGGTCAACCAGGATAAGCTTAAGTTCATCTGGTGATTTAGTCATTAAAAGTCCTGATAGGATGGAGTTGATACCTACGGATTTACCAGTACCTGTTGCACCGGCTACAAGTAGGTGAGGTGCCTTTGCAAGATCTTTTATGATCGGCTTACCTGCGACGTTTCGTCCAAGTATCAATGGTAATTCTGGTTTTTTATCAGCCTTTCTAAGTTCATTCATCATATCTTTGATATAAACGAAGTTCGGTGTTGGATTTGGTATCTCAATCCCCACAAGTGAAGTGCCTGGGATAGGCGCCTCGATACGTACGTTATTATCAGCGGTAGCAAGGGCCAAGGCGATATCACTCTCAAGGTTTTTAATCTTTGAGACTTTAGTACCGATTCTTATGCCTAAAGCATACTGAACTACTGTAGGTCCGATAGACACCTTTTTAACTTCACTCTCGATTCCAAAACTCTCAAGAGTCTCTTCAATGATTCCAGCGTTTTTCTTATGTAATTCCTCGTCCTGTGGTGTAAAGACTGGGTCAGCTAATAATGATAGAGGAGGGTACTTCCAATCCGGGAATTGTGGGATCGAAGGATCTGATCCCTTATCTAACTCACTACCTAAGCTAGCTGCTTCATCCTCTGGATTAGTATCTTTAGAGATTTGCTCAATCTCACTTGTTATATCATCAGAAATCTCACCATTTGAGCTATTGTCCTCAAAAGCGAGTGGATCTTTATTGATGTTGATAGGGGATTCATCAATTTCCTGGTCAGCATTATTTGAGCCTCTTGAGATCTTGAACCTATCCAAGAAACTTTTCCGGGATTTACTCTCCAATACTTCTGATTCTTTTATTACTTCTGCTTTAACATCTCCATCAACATTTACCGAATTATCCTCGTATTTAACTTTGCCACCAGAGCTTTTATCCGACTTGCTATTTGGGAGGATTGAAAGTATAGAGTCAACCATTGCTTTTAAAGTGACATTCGAGAGTAATGAGAAACTGACCATACCCAGGAGAATTAATAATAAGAATTCGATGAACTTACCTAATGCATCAGCAAAAGTATTATGAAGTGAATATCCTAGAGACCCACCATAATCCGAGTAATCCAATGCAAGATTGAGAGTCTGAGTTGGTACAAAGAAGGTTAGTAGTATTGATGATATCAGTGAGGCTATTATGGCTCCAGCTAATACTTTGTTAGAGTCTA
This sequence comes from Candidatus Dojkabacteria bacterium, assembly GCA_020630115.1. Taxonomy (GTDB): domain Bacteria; phylum Patescibacteriota; class Dojkabacteria; order SC72; family JAHDCA01; genus JAHDCA01. The sequence goes on from JAHDCA010000041.1 coordinate 6,494, forward strand.
CATATTCGTTATCCAGAAATGCTCTTAATGAGAGTAAGATGATAAGTGAGCCCCAAACTATTGAAGAATATCCGAGTAACTCTGTTATCCTAAGAAATATTACTTCGTCAAAGAATGGTGCGAGTAGTACTGAAACACCTATAATCAGGGCAAGTAATCCAATGAACATTTTTACCTCTTCGTGTCGAAACGATAGTCCTGCCGATTTCTTCTTAGGTTTTCGTCCTCTTTTAGCCATAATGATAAAGCTTATATAAGCTTTATCATTATATAGAGTAATTTTGTGCTTTGGAAGTTGGTTTACGAAAAATTATTAAAGATAATTAATAATTGAAGCTACATTTACTTGACTATTAGATTTGCTACATCTAAAATCCTAGCAGTTGGTGTAGTTGATTGCTAGACCAAACATATGAAAATAAATTAAATTATCAATAAGTATAAGTATGGCAATAAATGTAACGCCAATGGGTAAAAGAGTTCTGATTGCTCTTGATGAGGTCTCTGAGACAACAACAGGAGGTTTAATAGTTCCACCTGATGCTCAAGGAAATGAAAAGCCTGAGGTGGGTGAAGTTGTTAAGTTGGGTACAGGTGCAGACGGTTTTACATTCACAGTTGAAGTAGGGCAGAAAGTGTTTTTCATGAAATACTCTCCTGATGAAGTTGAAGTGGAAGGTGTAAAGTACTTAGTAATGGAAGAAGAAGATATCCTAGCAGTATTAGGGTAAATAATTAAATTAAATATTAGTAAATAATTATGGGAAAACAAATTATTTTTGACGATGAAGCTCGAAAAGCATTGAAAGCAGGTGTTGATGTTATATGCTGTCAAAGTAAGGACCAAAAGGTAGAAATGTTGCTATCGCTAAGAAGTTTGGAACT
>JAHDCA010000041.1:7388-7674 GCA_020630115.1 Candidatus Dojkabacteria bacterium
AAAACAAATTATTTTTGAAGAAGAAGCTCGAAAAGCATTGAACGCAGGTGTTGATGTTATAGCAAATGCTGTCAAAGTAACATTAGGACCAAAAGGTAGAAATGTTGCTATCGCTAAGAAGTTTGGAACACAAGTTGTAACAAAAGATGGTGTCTCTGTTGCAAAAGAGATAGAGTTAAATGATCCGGTCATGAATGTCGGTGTTGAGATGGTTAAAGAAGCTTCTAAAAATGTAAACGAACTAGCTGGTGATGGAACTACTACTGCAATGGTTATAGCTCAAGGG
>JAHDCA010000042.1 GCA_020630115.1 Candidatus Dojkabacteria bacterium
AAAAAGCAAGCAGCTAAGGTAGGAGCTGACATCTCGATAACTTCAGAGCTACTTCGTAGATATGAAAAATTACAAACGCAAGGTAATGGGGATCTCGATTTTACAGCACTATATAAATTACTTCAGAAGTAAATTTCAATTTTATACAACTGTAAAATTGAGTCATTTAAGAAAGAGAGAAAAGCTATGATCTAACGTACTCTTCACTCAAAAGGGGAGTGAAGGAAATTAATTATAAGAGGATTAGATAAACTGACATCAGGATCCAAGATAAAACTATAATCCAATATTCAACAGGGTTAACTTCTCTGTCCAAGTATTCGACAAAGTAGGTATTGCCTTTCTTAATATCTGGGTATACCCAAATTATAAAAAGCACACCCCAAACCCATTGAAAATCAACAAAGACTGCTAACCAGATAAGTAAGATTGCAAGAATTGATTTCCATTTGAAGGAGGATTGATTTGATTGGCCTGTGGGAGAATTTCCTGCCTTTTTCGAATATTGAGGGCTGATTTCAGACACTCCGAAAGCTGCTCCCTGGTCATCATACATTATGGCGTTATTGAAACTATCAGAATTGCTTAAATTTGCTATGAATTCCCCATTCGCTTTCTCGACTGTCTTGATAAAGTCTTCAATTGAGTTGACACTGAAGAAAGGAATCCAGTAGACTTTGTTTGTACGAATTGATTCCTTAACTTCTTGAATCCCAGCGATCTCTTGGTCGTTTAGATTATAGACTTTAGCCCTGCGACCAACAAAATTATTATCTGCAACAAGTTTGAAGCCAAATACTTGGGTGTAGAATTCGCTAACTTTTTCAATAGATTCTGTAAATAATTCATTCCAAACCATCTTGCCTAGCTTGCTCCCATCTCCTTTACTATCAATACTCGGGCCTTCGTAAACAGTAAACCCTGCTCCAAGTGGATCCCTGATTAAAGCCATCGTGCCCTGCCCAAACGGTGTAGGCTCAATATCTATAACAGAACCTTCAAACGATCTAGCTTTGTTAACTACTTCTATAATATTATCTACAGATAAATATGACATCCAAAATGAAGGCATTTTAATCTTTTGAAAGAAATGTGGCATATCAAAAATACCTGCGATAGTATCTTTATCAATCGATGCGAAATGGTAACTGACTTCTTCCATATCAAATCGATCATCTTTTAATGCTTTAGCCTTACCCTGATCATAAATATTCCAATCAAAGACTTGAGTGTAAAAACTTGAAGCTTTAGTTGTACTGTATGTAGATAGATCAGCCCAAACAAAGTTAGAGTCTCTCTTATGTCGCATCGTGTCCTTTTCAATAATATAAATTACCTAAATCATACTTGCTATGCTTTAGATTACAAATGTCATTCTCATAAGTTATAATTGTTTATGATTGATAAATTACAATTTGCTCTTAAGGGTGAAAGGGTTGCCCCAAAGCATATACGATTGATAAACGAAGCTTTTGAACTTAACAATCTTGATCTTAAGTTAAAGATCACAGCTCGAGATCTTCAATAGCTACAATCAATAATCCTCAACCCCTAAACTGCTTAAAGGTAAATGAAGCCAAATAGATCGTTGAACTAATTACTACTATCGTTGCTCCAGTTGGGAGATTAAGATGATAAGATGCAAAGATCCCAGCTAGTATAACGAAGATGTTGTAGAGTACTGAGATATAGAACATTTCACTAAAATTTTTAGCTAAGGACTTTGCAAGTAAGGGACCAGTAATCATTAGGGATGTAATCATAATTGCACCAAGAAGCTCAACTCCAAGTACGATTACGACAGCTGCGATAAGATTTAGTAGGTAGTTATACGCTCTAACACTTACACCTCTTATCCTTGCTGCATCAACATCAAAAGACATAAACGTAAGTGATTTGAATTTTGTATATATGAAGCCTAATACAACAGCAGTTGTAGCAATTGATAGATAGACTTTCTGAGATGTAATTAGAAGTATTGAACCAAAAAGATAAGAGCTTATCTCGGGTCTGAAACTGTCCGAATATGAGAGGATAATAATTCCAAGTCCAAAAAAAAGCGAATATATAACACCAATTGCAGAATCAAATGAGATCGAACTGCTCTCTTTAGTATATGTTATTAAAAAGGAAGCTAAAGCTGCAGCTATAAATGCAAATATTAAAGGTGAATCAAAAAATACGATCCCAACAGCAACTCCTGCAAGTGAAGAATGAGCTATACCCTCAGCATAAAGTGATTGACCCCTTACAACTGTGAATACTCCAATAACTGCAAGTAGGATACCTATAAAAACACCTCCTACGATGGCATTTTGCATAAATTGTAATGTGAGTATATCCAGCATGGCTAATTCTCGAAAATTAATTTTTTATCAATTATCCTAACAAGATTGAAGTTATCAATCTCTTCAACTTCATGCTCATCATGAGTTATATGTATTATTGTTTTATTCTTCTCAACAGAAAGCTCTTTTAAGAACTCCAGAACTTGCTTCTTGGAATCCCGGTCTAGATTATTTGTTGGTTCATCAAGAATTAATACTGAAGGGCTTGTGACTAAACCCCTAACGATAAGGACTTTCTGAAGCTCTCCGCCTGAAAGGTCATTAATATTTTTATCCAGTAGGTCATCGATATGGAAAAGTTTGAGATTGCCAATTGAACAAGCAAGATCACAATTAGCTTCGTACGCAGTGCATTCTAGTTCTATAATTTCACGTACAGTAATAGGGAATGTTTTCTTGATAGATGAGAACTGCGGTATATATCCGAAATTCTTCGCTATGTGTTCACTATTTGTAATCTCACTCGAATTACTGAAGTACTTAATCGAGCCCTCATTTGGCTCGATCAAGTTGAGTAGTGCTTTGATAAGGGTGGATTTCCCAGAGCCATTACTTCCAACAAGTACATTGTAACTTCCAACCTCGATATCCCAATTTACAGAGTCTATAACTAGATCATTGGAGTATCTAAGCGTTAGGTTCTTTAATTGTATTTTGTAGTTCTTTTTCAACTCTTTTCGAATTACTAGTTAGATGCTTTTGAAATTTGCTCTAGATTGTACATGATTAGATCGATATATGTGCTAGTCTGGTCAGTTCCACCTAATGGATCAATCGTGTAGATCTCGAGTTGGAATTGTTCTGTAAGTGGAGTTAGCGAATTTTCGCTGAGTTGTGGCTCTTTGAAAAGCTCATTGATATCATGGTCTTCGAGTATCTCTGTAACTGACTCAATATATTTTGCACTTGCTTCTTGTCCTGCAACTGGCTCAATAGTAGCAACTATTTCAAAGCCTGCTTGAGTAGCTAGGTAGTTAAAAGCATTATGAAATGTTACAACTTCAAATGGTTCTGCAAATTTATCTTCAGTGTATTGGTTCAGTTCTTCTAACTCAGTTAAGTACGATCTGTAATTCCCCTCATATACTTCAGAATTGTTCGAGTCGATTTCAATTAACTCGTCTCGGATTGTTTTAATCATCACTTTTGCATTCGCTGGTGACAACCAGTAGTGTGGGTCTTCACCTTCATGGTGGTGATCGTGTTCATCTGAGCCTTCCTCGTCACTATGTTCGTCATGCATTTCTTCTCCTTCTTGCTCATGGTCTTCATCACCATTTTCGTCATGAGATTCTTCATCATGTTCGTCTTCGCCATGCTCGTCCCCGTGCTCGTCTTCTTTATGCTCCTCTTCATCGTGATCCTCAAACTCCATTAACGTTAGATCGCGATCCATTAAAATTTCTTTTGCATCGCTTGGTAACATATCTTCAGACCAAATATCCAAATCATGACCTATCAAGAAAGCAAGGTCGACATCAGATAATTCTTCGATTTGTTTTGGAGTTGCTTCGAAGGTGTGCGGACTTGAACCACTTGGTAACATTAAGATTACTTCAACATCATCTCCTGCGATATTTTTAGCCATATCGTAGACAGGGAAAATCGATGTTGCTATTACTAATTTTTCATCAGTGTTAGTCTCATCACTAGAAATCTGGTTTGCAGCAATCAGTCCTCCAAAGATTACAAGTAATGCTGAGGCTATTGTTATAATGTACTTTTTCATATTACTCTTGTTTTTATAAAGATTAATATGAAATTATATGCTTAATGCGACTAAGTTGCAATACTCAGTCTGAACAAGACTAATTAGTGAGTATGGTATATTTAGTCATCTAACATAATTTAAATATAAATGAGTTACGGATTGTTTGGTGGATTTATAGTAGGTAAAGAAGATAAAGCAAAATTAGAAGAGATACTACTTGCTGCCGCAGGGATCTTGGAAGATAACCCTAAATGTATAAACTATATTATTGGGGAAAGTGGGAGTGAGGAGGAAGTTCTCGTTTGGGAAATTTGGACTGATAAAGCTGCCCATGATGAATCACTTAAGGATACGAGATTACTTGAGTTAATTATGACAGCTAAACCTTTGATTAAAGGTCAAGTTAAGTCCTACGAATTTAGCAGATTAAAGGGTAAAAGAAGCATATAAAATTATTTCTAAAAAATGAACAAATACATGTATCTATATATAGGAGGGGTGTCACAAGAAGAAATTAATATTGATTCAGACGAAGTTCAAGCAGAGATGGCAAAATGGGAAAAGTATGGACAAAAATTGGGAGATAATCTTGTTGATTTTGGTAATCCATTCGGTGAAAGAATTAGGGTCTCTTCAAATGGTCAAAAGGATGTAATTATTGATGAGCACTCGAGCAGTGGTTACGGTATCGTCCAAGCGAAAGACTTAGATGAAGCAGTTGCTTTGACAGAAGGTCATCCACATCTAGAAAGTGGATCTATTGAAGTACTTGAGATCTTCGATATCTCAGGATAGTAGTTTAATGATCTATAGAGTGAGCTAGATAAGTGATTCCTCAATATACATCTTCTTGGAAATGTCGATTGCTTTCTTTATCTCAGCCTTTAAATCCGAATCTAAACTCTTTATGTGAAAACATGATTTACCTTTTAAGTGCTTCCAAAGCAGAGGTACTTCGTTTTCAAATAGTTCTGGCTTCATATAAGAACACATCAGATATAGTCCGACATATTTACTCTGGATAATTATTCCAAGGAAGTATGCATTTTGTTTTTTAGTTGTTTTACCGGTTCTTTCTGAGGTTACTGAATACTCAGTCGTGCCTTCAAGTTCAAATCTCGATTCCTCGTCAGTTTTAATTACAAGCTTAGAATTGATATAGGGCCTGCAGATATCCGTTAGCTCTTTGAAAATCATATTTTTAGCATCTTGATCCATGACTATCTCATTAAGTTTATGGTATTAGGATATTATCTTTTTCACGAATACACAAATAAAACCCATTATTATCAATAATCCTAAAATCTCTTGATCCCCAAGGTTTTAACGCACAAATGCAAAAAGAGATTTTTGAATACTTGTGGAGAAATTCTTTGAGTAATTAGCTACTAACTGTAAAATAAAGCTAGTGAACAGATTATTAGAAGAGATTAAAACACACATTGAGACAAAGAAGTTTAGGATACTTATAGCGACAACAAGTCAAATTAAAATAGATGCAGTAAAAGAAGTTTTTCACTCATTAGGACTAGAAATAGATATTACTGGAGCAACCTATGACATTGGTGGATACTAAGAAGGGAGCTATAAATCGATTAGAGGATCTGAAAGTACAAGCTAAGATAGATTATGATTTTTTGATTGCTATTGAGGGTGGCATTATCAAAATGGAAGATGAGGACTTTTATAGAAGAACAACATCTTGTGTGATTGAAGATGGATTTGGTAAGCAATCTTTATCGTTTAATATAGACTTGGAGATCCCAAAGGAGATGACAGATAAGATTTCAGATGATCTGCCCAGTATAGGTTTTGTTGCAACCAAGCTTTATGGTAATGATCAAAAAGACCTAATAGAGATAATTACCGGTGGTAAGATAAATAGGAAGGAAATGATTCAAAGGTCTATTATCGATGCTTTATGGAAATTTGATTTATTTTGAGGAATACCATTTGATGTAGTATAATTAACTATGAGATTAAATAACAAGATACAAGCAATTCATATCACCACCGCAATGGCTTAATTTTGCGGGATCTCATTTTCATTAGTTTTTAAACAGAGCCTCCCGTAAAAGGGAGGCTTTTTCTTAACCCGAGGAAAGTTCTTCATTTTAAGTCTTGATAGGGATATAGCAAATATATTAATTATTAATGATTTAAAAATGAAAAAAGATAAGTTTGTAATAATATCGAAAGGTGAAGAGCTTGAGATTAAATCGTATCTAAGCTCTATGGATATAAGTTCAGATTTTAAACAATTCGTTGAAAGAGAAGCCCTAGGGCTTGATGTTCAACGGGGGATGGAGGCAGAAGAATCTAGCCCACAGTATTTAAAGATAGCAAATAAACTTGGATTTAGTTGGGAGAAGAATTCTATATTGGGATTCATCAATTATGACTGGAAAGCAGAGCTAATGATGGAGTTGGTTAAAAGGTATGCATATCAATTAGTACAAAATCTAGACATGCCAATTTATAAAGTAAGGGGTTCAAATAGTTTCGATATCAAACACGAAGTTGTGCAGAAATACATGGGGCTATTTGGTGATCGAATGCTAAAGGTTAAACAAAGTAAATCTGAGCTGGTCATGGGGTATGATGCGAGTTATGCGCAGTTTAACCTTGCCGCATCGAAAAGGATAAACGAATCTAAACTCCCTTATGGACATTTCTCAATCTCAGACTGTTAAAGGGATGAGCAGAGCGGTGAATGTATGCTTTTATACAGGAATCGTAGATTTTTTATGCCTGATCTTCATCCATATTTCAAAGATATCCCTCAAGCGTTCGAGTATGCACACAAAATGCGAGAACAGATATTAAAAGCAGCAGATCGCAATGGACTGAAATATCATATCCTAGTTGAAGTAAATGGCTCTAAGAATTGGGAGAAGTATAAGGAAGATATAATTAATCTACTAGGCATTGATGACAGAGATTTTCTGGTACAAATAATCAATGATAACAAACCAAGATACTGGATCGTAAATATAGACTTCAAGATCTTAGATAATTTAGGACAAGCAAGAGAGATAGGCTGTATTCAAATTGATATTGATAATGCGAGAAGGTTAGGGATCGAGTATTTATGCAACAATGGGAAAGTGAAGAATCCTATCATTGTTCATAGTGCCATACCTGGTGGGATAGAGAGGTTCATCTACGCATTAATCGATAATTATAACGATAACTCATTACCACTATGGATTCAGCCAATCCAATGTAGACTAATTAGTGTAAGTGAGAAATATAACAAATTTTGTAAAGAGTTATCAGATAAGTATGGTGATTTAGTTCGGATTGATGTTGACGATAGAGATGAGATGGTTGGCAAGAAGATAAAGCAAGCAAAAGAGGAACTCATATCGAACATTTTTGTGTTTGGTGCAGAAGAAGTTAATGGTAAAGGCAATTGGAGTAAATTTGAGGAATTCATAAACAAGGCTAAGCAAGACCAGCAGGGATTCCCATTTATTGAGTTAGTTTTACCAAATTCAGTGAGTGAAAGGATTTAAGTATTTTTATAGCCATCACAATTTCGCTTAGTGATGGCTATAATTTAATTT
>JAHDCA010000043.1 GCA_020630115.1 Candidatus Dojkabacteria bacterium
TTGGGCTCATTGGATTCTTACTAATCAACACAGTACTAACTGCTCTACCAGTAGTTACTTACGATAACTCATTAAACACATCAATCAGAATAATTACAATACCGATTGAAGACTTCATTTACTATCTAGTAATGAATAGTTTCATATTAAAAATATATCTTACTTTCAAGGGAGCTTTCACAATGCTTAAAGATATACCAAGGACCCAATTGTTTAATGTCTTTCTAATGCTAAATTTTGGAGTAGGGATTTTCCTATCACAAACTGGTTTTCTTTCACTGACTCAGATGCAGGAGATCTCAAGCCTTCAGCTCTACTCACTTTCATTCATAGCATTTGGAATGGGATTTTCATCTATCAAGTCCTCTAACCTTGTGACAATCCTTACCATCTTTTCATTTACATTCTTCAGCGAAGTTATTGGTGTAAATACTGAGATGCTCTTTGGGGATTATCAATACACAAGTCTTATGGGTATAGGAATCTTCGATACTCCGATAATTATTGGGGTACTATGGATTACATTATTAATCCACACTGACTTCCTACTTCACAAACTTAGTATTCCTAAAAGTTACGGTATATTTTTAGGCAGTCTTTACATGGTCACAATGGATTTATTCCTTGAGAAGTTCGCAATACTATTTAACCTTTGGGATTTCAATGAATTAACATTCTATAACTTTTTCTGCTGGTTTGTCATCAGTGCCATGTGTCTTTACTTCATGCAAAAAAGAAACCTGCAGAGCTGGACACAAGGATATAAATTCATAAACAGCTTTGCAGCAGCACAAATGATCTTTGTTATTATATGCTTAATAATTTATTAGATTAGAAACACATATGTTCATAGCCGAGTTTAATGGGGAGATAATTGCACAAGCAAATAAAGAAGAGATACTTATGATTGAAGGTAACGTCTATTTCCCACCTTCTTCGATTACCTCAATGGATTTTCTTAAGAAAAGTGAATTAAAGACTAATTGTCCATGGAAAGGTGATTGCAACTATTTTAATGTTGAGGTTGATGGACAAGAAGCTAAAGATGGGGTCTGGGTCTACCCAAAGATTAGCGAAACTGCTAAAGAAATGGTCTCACAAAATAATGATGGTAAGGATGGAGACTTTAGTGGATACTTTGCTTTTTGGAATGGTGTAGAAGTCTCTGAAGTTTAAAAAGTTGTAAGCGAGCTATAAAGTACAAACGGGGTGTAGATCTACACCCCGTTTTTATATTTAATTCAACCTAGACTAGAATGGCAAATCATCATCAAAATCAGAGTTGTCAGAAGATTGATTATCTGAGGATGGAGCATCTTGCTTTGGTGCACCTTGTGAGTTTGAAGCCCCACCTGAGCTTGGAGCACCAGAACCACCACCTCTTCCATCAAGGATCGAGATATCTCTAAAATCGCTTGTGATGATTTCTGATCTATTCTTCCAATTACCAGCGTCATCTTGCCAACTATCGTTTTTAATCATACCTCTAACAAACAGCTTAGATCCTTTCTGGATCTTACCATTGGATTTATCAGCTAGATTGCCCATCAAAGTAACGTTATGGTAAACAGCATAGTCTTCATAAGCATCACCGACTTTCTTTGAGTGGTTAGTTGCTACTGTGAGTTTCATCACTGCTAGCCCAGAAGTTGTAAACCTAACCTCTGGTTCTCGAACTACATTTCCTAAAATTTGCGCTTGGTTTATTGAAGCATACATTGCTAAGGGTTCTAAAAATTTATCATTTTGGGGAGCTACTCGAATATAAAAAAAAAGGCCCTCAATGTCAAAGGCCTTTTCTCAACTTTACTTTAAATACTTACTTTGATTGACCAAGTAGCTGATCCGCAACAAAGAAACCAATAATACTTCCTAAGATTGGTCCAAAAAGATAAGCGACATTAAAGCTTTGAATTGCTAGTCCTACTGCTGGATTAAGAACACCATTACTAGCTAAACTAGCTACTGAGATTCCAATCAAAAGAGATAATCCTACAGCGAAAGGAGCTTGTGTCTTTGTAGTCCATCCGTTTACAACTGCCCCAATACCAAAAGTAAAGAAGAACATCCCTAGCCCTTCAGCTAATGCAACTCTCCAAGTATTATCAATAATTGAATTTGGTTCAACATCAAATGCTATCCCAAGAACTAGTGCAGCAAGTAAGGCACCTAGTATTTGAGCTACTATGTAAGTCACAGCAGTACCTGTATCGATCTTTCTATTGGTGTATAGACCCAGAGTTACAGCAGGGTTGATATGCGTACCTGAAACTGGCCCGATTGTTGCTACGAACAGACCAAGAGTAATTGCTGCAAGTAATGGTGTTGGTAAAAATGATCCACCAGCACCGATTGCTGACAATACTACATAAGTCAGACCAAATGTACCAAGACACTCAGCAAGAGCTGCTTTAATATTAATTTTATACATATAAATTTTCCTTAAATTAAACTCCTAATTGTAAGGATTTGAGTAAGACTTTGCAAGAGGTGAAAAGTTTGGTAAATGGTGGACTATTTTACCTCTAATTGGAACCAGATTATAGAGTTCTTAGACCGCATTGGACCAAAGATAAGCTTAATAGATATTTACCATGGCTAAATGGAGTATAACAAAAGAAGATCTATATAGAAAGTTTCTCAAAAATCATAAGAGCTACCCTACTATTGCCAGCCTATATGAGAACTTCTACAAACCCTTGAAAGAAAAGAACGGGGACAAAACACCTAAGAAACCACCAAAGAACTTTTATGATATGTGTAAGGGCCTCATACAGAAGCGTAAGCAAAGCTTAGACGATCTCACTACTGAAGAATTACGTATACAATTTGAGGAGGAGAGAAAAAATAGCTTCCTTAAGGGGGAGAAAGAGCTAAATATACAACTAGAGAGGTTAGATGAAGTTGCTAAAAAGTTTAAAATCAAGGATCAAATGCTAGAGAACTTATTAGAAAAGTATAGAAACGATTCTAAGGATCTCGACCTAGTAGAACTAGTCGAGGTTACGACTATGATCGCAAATACGTTAGATCGAGATATGCGTACAGAACTCAAAGCAATTGGAGATTTATACCAGATGAATAGAACGAATATGGGGCTACCAAAGTCATACTCAAAGCTAACTGATGGGCCACATTCACTGAAAGGTAAATCTGTCACCGATATTTATGACGAACAAAGAGCTAACAAATGCGATGATAGTCGTATGAATGGGGATGATGAGATAGTTACTGAGATAGAAGAAAACACTAAATTAAAGTAGCATAAATTACTTTACTTCATATATTTTAGTCTTAGCTTTCTGTATTTCAATTACATTAAAGAGAATCTCTTGATTATCAATATATTCTATCTTATTAAGCATGATCTTGTTTAAAGCAACTTTTACTTCATTAAAAATGTTCAAATACTCTAACTTATAAATCTTCTTATAAAGACCTCCGTACAAAGTCTTACGTTTCATATGTACTACATCATGTCTAAGTCTCACAACCTTCTTTATCGATTCAAGTTCTTCTTCAGTTAATAAAGCATCTTCTTTAATCTGTGGAAGAATAAAACAATATTTATTTAATATAAAGACTTTATCAATAACCCTTCTACCTTTTATTATTTTATCTTTATAAGTGTATTTAACTTCACGATTTATAATATTGTTAATACTAAACTCAATTGCACAAGTCAGCTGAGTTATGAATGTGAATGCCTCTTTGAAAAACTCATTGAACACTAGTTCATTATCACTCGTCTTAAAGCTATCTTTTAATATTTGTAGTTGTATCGTTGATTCAAAGACATTAGATAGAAAGACATGTGCAGGATCTGGTTCTAAGATAAGACCTTTATCCTCCTGTAAAAGTCTTCTCATAATATAACCATCTTTTGATTCCGAAATCGCTAATAAGTAATTAGAATCGTTCTCGGGACGAAGTAATAGCCTCCCACCATAAAGCCGAATATCTTCTTCAATAGATTTTTGGATCTCAGTTGAATCACCTTCAAGACTAAGAATCTCTCCAATTTTATCCTTCGGTATAGTTTCAAGGAAATATGGATCTATTCGTAGTCTTCTCGAAGAATACTTTTTCATATTGATTCTATGGAGTATCCACCTTTTCAGATATTTTACTGAAGTTCACTACGAAAATAATTGAGGCTATCAATACTGCAATACCGGTAAAGAGGTAAAAAACTTGAGTTCCACCACTTGCAGCTAGTTTTCCGTAGAATATTACAATTAGTATATAAGGTATCTGAGTAAGCAATGAGAATGTTGATATAGAAGTAGCTCTAATTTCACTCTTAAACAACTTATTCATAATTACACTATTCCATGTACCTGTAACTACACCACCTATTGATAAGGCAAAGAAGACTATTGCTCCAGAAATTTGACCTGTAAAGAAATATGAAAGAATCCAACCGCAAGCAATCAAAACAGAAAAGCCTGCAAAACCATACTTATCACCAAATTTCTCTCTAATCTTTTCCAGTAAGTAGTTAAAGGCAATACTAGAGAAGTAAGCGATAGACACAAGGTAACTAAGAGTTTCGCCATCATAATTAAATTCCTCACCCATATAAACCCTAATAATACCGGGGGTCCACATGTAATAACTCGCAATAATAATAACTAGCGAAACTACTATTGGTCGAATACTCTTATCAAAGAGATAATTGAAACCTTCTTTACTCTGCTGTATAAAATTCCCCATATTAAACTCTTTAGTTGGTGGATTGTTATCTACGAGAAAATGAGATGCTACAGCTGCAAAGCCAAAGAACACTGTTGTTATGGTCCAAGGAAGGTAGACATTCCACTTCCACAGTAATCCACCTACCAAACCAGCCAATGTATATATAAAAGGTGAGATACTATTTGCCTTACCCTGTATATCATCAAACTTATCTTCTTTACCAACAAGCTTGAGTTCATCATATATAAGAGCCTCCAAAGCACCGCTCTTGAAAGCAAAAGATAATATAATAAGTATATTCCCTATAAACAAAACACTTCGTCCTAGGGGAGCTAAAGTAAATAATAAACAGCCTAGGGTCAAGAGATAGAAACTAATTACTACAGTCTTCTTTCTACCTATTAGATCTGCAATAGCACCTGAAGGGATCTCCATCAAAGCGGCAAGGGCAAAAGCAATGGCTTCATATAAAGCAAAAGTCTCTTCACTGACAAATATGAGTGCAAAGAATAACCAACTACCAATCTGAAACCAACTACTTGAAAATAACGAAAGTAGGTAATAGATTTTTATATTTTTCTCTCCGTATGAAGGAAATATCGAATTTAACATAAGATGATTATATTCGAATATGGGGGCCTTTGATACAGAAAAATACCTTTAATTTCTAGTATGTTGGTATCTCCCACAAATCAGAATCTCCTGCAAAACACTCTTCATTCCAAAATCTCAAGCCATCAACCTGCATTTCGGAATAATCACCCTGCTCTGAGGCTTTCGGATAATCATCTACACCAATTGATGTTAAAGCCTCTTCATAAGCTTCTAGGTACCCATATACGTCACTAAACTCAGCACTATACGAACAAGCTCTAGCCATGAGTTTTAATTGATTAAGTCTAAAAATTTCATATTCGTTCTCATCTATCTCCCTTTCAACCTCTTTAATTACTTCAATCTCTTTGACTTCAGTAATCTTTTCAGGTGATTTTAATGAATATCCTAATCCAAAGAAGATTAAACAAGCAAGTATCAATGATAAATATTTTTTCATAATTTTATTATTAACTTAACTAACGATCTTATCACAGTATGCATTTTATGCATATGTATATATTGCATATAAGCTCTGACTATGGCAAAGTCAATATATACAGAAGAACACAATGAAATAATAAAAATCATTGTTGATAAACGTAAGAAACTTGGTATCAAACAGATTGATATGGCAAAGAAGTTAGATATCAGCCAGAGTAACTACTCTCGCATTGAGAATGGACATATAAAAATTGATTTAGTTCTTTTCTTTAACATCTGTAGTGTTTTAGGAATTGATTCTATTAGACTATTAAAACTAATCTTTAAAAACTTCGGGGGTTAAATAAATAACCCCCTGAGAGATTACTCTGTATTACCTGTCATATAAAGATGTTGATGGTTTACCACCACCAACCCATCATCAGGATCGAGTGCACATGCACTAGCTATGTGCTTATGAACATCTTGAACTGTATAAGGCTTACTATTTTTATAAAGCCATACGGACTCCAGTAACCTTTCAGCTCCCATCCCTTCTAAGACAGAGTAAAGTTTATTGTAATCTATCTTACTACCCTTCTCATTATTGAGATCGTAAGTAATCAAATAGTGATACATTTGAACTTCTTCTAAATTTAAATATTCCTAGAAAAGACATTACCCGGTATACTTTTGTGTATACAAATACCGGCCTTGCTTTTCTAGCGAGGCCTTTTTATTAGACCCCAGCGGATAATACAATGGAAAACCAAGACTTACAAGATTTTAAAGATTCTAAAACAAAAGACTACGAAAACACCACTACAAAAGGAACCTTGACAAAAATCTCCAATATATTATAATTAGACATGAATTTACACCCGATACAAGAAAAAATACTCAAACTTAGCGAAAAAAGAGACCTAAATCGTATGCCTTTAAGAGAAATTGGATCTGAAATAGGTGTTTTCCATCCTCAAAAAGTAAAATATCACCTAGAACAGCTTGAAAAAAAGAATATTCTCCATTTCTACAGATCAAGGAACTTTAAGAAAACACTAAAAAACTCAACGAAACTTATCCAAATCCCGATTATTGGTGAAGCTAATTGTGGCCCTGCATCAATTCTTACTCAATCACAAGAACTTGGACATTTATCAATTTCTAGTGATCAGTTAAATAAGGATATTAGTAAACTATATGCTTTAAAAGCAGTAGGAAATTCTATGAACCAAGCGAACATTAAAGGAAATTCTATTCAACACGGTGATTATGTTATCGTTGACTCTTCAAAGACTTCCCCAATAGACGGGGAGTATGTAATATCAAGTATCGAAGGTTCTGCTAATATTAAGAAGTTTATTGTAGATGTTGTGAATAATAGGATTGTGTTAACTTCTGAAAGTTCTAGGAGCACTGATCCTATTTTCATATATAAAGAAGATCTAGAGAGCTACGCTGTAATGGGTACTGTTGTATCTGTAGTTAAACCTTTTAGATAAATTTATTGAAAGGAGGTAAATAAACAACAATTAAATAAGTTTAACCCTAAGATATCGATTTTCTTAAAGTGATAACTGAATCTTTTTGTTAGACAAGCCAGTCTTATAATCTTAAGACAAGGTTAAGGAATTCATCTTTATCGAAAGTATAAAAGTTTCTAAAGATAAATTGGTCTTAATGTATATTAACTAAGTGTAATTAGCTTAATGTCACGTTTAGACGAAATTAAGAAGGATCTAACCAAAAAAGGTTTGTCTGATGAGAAGATTTTTTTATTAGAACAAACACTAAGAAAAGTAATATATAAAATTGTGAATAAGTATAATGAATAAAAATAA
>JAHDCA010000044.1:0-2827 GCA_020630115.1 Candidatus Dojkabacteria bacterium
GCTTCCATCTACTTTAGTTGAAACCCAAGTGTAATCTGGGTCATATGAATAGTTAAACAAATTTATTTTAGACTAAAATTTAATTAGCTCTTAATGCTCAAGTACTAACTGAATCACATTATCACCTGCATCGTTAACAGTATTTTCTATTGTGAAGTCATTATTGTCAGTTACATCAAACGTATATGTCGACTTTTCGCCATCCCTTAAGACTTTAACCTGAGGTAAACTAGAGTGTAATTCAAAGTAAGCTTCATCTTCAGGGAAAGCTCTTGAAACTGAATCATCTGAAAGACTCGGGAATTCAACTACAAGGTTTCCATCAGAGTTATGATAAGCATTATATGATGGGTATGGCTCATCTGAAGAACCTCTTGCCCCCCAGTTAAAAGTCAATGAAGTAAATGTACCACTAAATGTGTATCCTCTTACTTGTCCCTGCGAAGCAGCATTTGCACCTGAGAAATTCACTGTAGATTCAGTACTTGGCACAGAATTTGTTACTGTTTCATCTTCAGTTGCTTCAGAATCATCTTCTAACTCATCACTTCCTGTTTCGTTTGTATTTACTTGATCAGTCTCCGTATCTTCTTGGCCATCTGCATCTCCTGTATTTTCGTCTTGAGTATTAGTATCTTCTTCAGGTTGGTTAATCTCAGCTTGAGCTACAGTATCTGTCACTTGTGTATCTTCTTCCACGACAGGATCACTATCAGAGTCATCTAAAATTGTTACATTTGTAAATGTATCTGTTGGTGCTTCCTCTTCCCCTCCTCCAAATAGAGTACATCCCGTTACAAATATTGTACAAACAAACACAACGAGTAAATTGAATGAGTACCTTTTTATATCGTTAATCATTGCTAATCTAATAAACTTATTTATACTATTATTTAACAAATTCGATATTTTTTCAATACCGACTCGTATATAATCATTTAAGCAGATCTAAACTTAAATCCAAACAAAATTTTATGAAATCTTACATTGATAAATTGCTGGTTTCGAAAGTTCGAAAAAAGCTAATCAATTTTTTCATCAAGGACTCTTCAGCTGAACTTCATATGAGGGGTCTAGTCAGAGAGATCAGTGAAGAGATAAATGCTGTAAGAAGAGAGTTAAACAACCTAGAAGAGACGGGGCTTTTAGTGTCACAAAAGCGTGGCAACAGAATTTACTTTAAGCTCAATACAAAGTCTCCACTAGCTAAACCTCTTAGGGAACTCTTCTACTTGGATGATGAACATGTTGCTCAACTTTTCGACTTAACTAAGGACGTTGGTAAAGTCGATGCTCTTATGATTTTTGAGAATTTTTTCACACAAGAGTATGAGTCAGATTTTGATTTAGACGTTTTGTATATTGGTGACGTCGATGTGTCTATATTAAATGGAGTCATTTCCAACATGGAAAAAAAGACTGGCAGACAGTTAAAGACCGGACTGTTCAACAGACGCGACCTTGAATTTCAATTAAAGAAGTATGATGACTTCTTGATTCATAACCTTTCAAAATTTAAAATCTTCCTCATCGGATCAGATCAAGATTTATTTAAAGTTAAAGAACGATAATGAGTAACAAATTTTTTAAACAGTTAGTATCAGCACTTGCTTTAGCAGTTTTCTTCGCTGCAGCATATATTGCAGCCCCAGCAACTGAAGAGTTACTGCCTGAGCTGAGATACGATTTAGTGACTAAGGAAGAGTTTATAAAGAAAACTTTCATACTTGAGCTTCAATTTAGTGATCAAACAAGTAATCATGATCTCTGGAGTGACTACAACAAAGTAAAAGATATATTATCAACAAGAATGAGAAAAGCAGGGGTCGAACAATTTGAATTCTCTAAATACTCTCCCGAATCAAGATCTGAAAATGAGAACCTACAATATCGATATATGAGAATAGATGTTAGAACCTCAATTGATGAACAAGACTTAACAACACTTATTGGATCAAGAAATTTTGGAAGGTTTGTAATACAGAAAGAAGATGTTGACTTCAATGATCAGGAAAATGCTTTAGCCTCTTTACTTGAAACAAATTATGATCAAACGGATTTAAAAACTAACGATTTCAGAAATGTTGCAATCAAAAAACTAGCTACTAACTCCGGAGATGATGCATATTTTGCGATATTCAAACCTAGATATTTCAACAAATCTGAGATTGATAATTTTGTAGAAAACAGTAACAGTTTAGGTCTTCAAGCAGGTCTTTCAGTAGATGGTTTTGTAAGACCAGCTTCGATAAGTGGTGGTGGAGGTGGTGCATACTCAAGTGGTAAAACTGAGTTTGTAGTTTCCGTAGCTCAAAATCAAAGTGACGCTGAAGTTGCAGATATTCTCTTTAACTCAGGAACAATACCAGTTAGGTATACAAACGTTTCAAGTACATACGAATTCAATGAGGGCCAGGAGATTAATAACCCATATGATGTTTCCTACAAAGAAGCGCTTGCTGGAATAATAATTGCTGCTATAGCATCTGGTTTTATAGTTATAAGATCAAGTAGAAACAACAAACTACAATTAATGTTTGAAACTTATTCAAGCTACCTTATTTCAATGGTTGTTGTTGTTGCATTGCTTAAATTATCAGCATACCCTGTATATATCGTAGGACTTCTTATTTCTGGGATCTTTGGACTAACCGTAATAAAAAGCTATCGATTTTATCCAATTAGGTTTGTAAACTTTGCAATCCTATTTACTACACTTCAGATTGCCTTAATCCCATTCTCATCTGGTCTATCAAGAAACATATTAATACTCACAACAGTAATCGTTGTTGTTGAATTCCTTGTAGGACAGATTAGTAATTTAGTT
>JAHDCA010000044.1:2837-7500 GCA_020630115.1 Candidatus Dojkabacteria bacterium
ATATTAATACTTAGACTATGAATTCTTTAATTAATGAAATGATGGAAATTTTTCAAGTTTATAGCACTAGTGAACTTTTACGAGTATTAGGTGTCGTTTTTGTTCCTATGCTAACAATCGGGATGCTAGGATATATAACAGTCAGAGATAAAAGAATGATATATGCTGGTTTACCTACAGGTCTACTCCTCACAGCTATATATTCCTTAACAACATATGGAATTATTACTGGCTTTGGTGTTAAGTCTATAAGTTTTGATAACTTCTCCACCCTATTTATATCAGCCGTACCTGTATTTATGAGCTTTTTGATCTACCTTTCACATTATAAGTCGATAAGCAGTTCAAGCGAATTTGATATTGATTATGTCAATAGAAGTCATTTTTACAGTACTGTTAATGTTGTATCAATAAATACGTTAATCATGCTTTCGATAATCATTTTTGTTAGTGATCTTTTAATAGTTAGCATCTTAATCTCTCTGATAACTGTCTTCTTTAGTTGTTTTGGAGTTCACTTTATTCTAAGATCGATATTGAGAGATCAAAATAGTAAATGATTGTTCTTTCAGGACCAACTGCATCTGGAAAGACTGCACTAAGTTTTGGGATTTGCAAACTACTAAAGGATAAAGGTCTAGACCCGATAATAATTAATGCTGACGCATTTCAAATATACAAAGACCTTTACGTCTCAACTGCAACACCTCACCCAGATGAAGTAAATGAAGATCACTGGGTTATTAATGGTTTCAAGCATTTCTTATTTGGTTTTATCGAATTTGATAAAGAGTACAGTATATACAACTACCAGAGAGACTTTCAGAAGATCTTACAAGACAATCCAAATTCAACTCCAGTCATAGTTGGTGGTTCAGGATTATATATAGACAGCATAGTATATAAGTATGAGTTAAATGACTCGGAGTTAAGTGCGCAAAGCTCTGAGCTCAACGACCTGAATATTGATGAACTATCTACTTTAGTTCCCAGTCCGATTCTTGAAAAGTTAAATAATAGTGATCGTAAGAACCCCAGAAGACTAATCAACATAATCATTAACCAAAAGCGAAGTGAAGCAAACGATCGCAGCAAAATTGATCCATCAATCCTCTATCTTTACTTATCTTTAGAACAAGAAGATATTAACTCAAATATTGAAACTCGAACAAGTGAAATGTTCAACGATAATAAAATCGAGGAGGAGTTGAAAAGACTGATATCGCATAAAAATTTCACATGGGATTTACAAGTTTCTAAAGCTGTTGGTATAAGCGAATTCCAGAAGTACTTCAATGACCAAATGAAGATTGATGAAGTTCAAGAAACTATTGTTAAAAACACTATCCGTCTAAGTAAGAAGCAGAGAAAGTGGTTTAAACGCAATCCTCATATCATCAATGTAAATAATTTTGGTGATATAGAAAAAGAGATCGATAATTTCTTACCGATCTCTTGACTTTAAGGCTAGTAATCTCTTAAGAGACTCTACTTTACTTCTCAACTGCTTTAATAACCTTAGTACCTCCCATGAATGGTATTAGAACTTCAGGAACATTTACTGAACCATCTTCATTTTGATAATTCTCCATTATTGCTTGCATCAATCGCCCAATAGCAATTGCTGTTGCATCGTTCATATGGATGAAATGGGTTTTACCTTCTTTATCTTTATATCTTGTATTCACCCTTCTAGCTTGAAAATCACCCATATAATCTGACGTATGAGTCTCACGATACTTACCCTGCCCTGGCATCCAAGTATTTATATCAACTTGTTTATGATCAGGTGTTCCCATATCACCAGTACAAACTGCCATAACTTGGTAAGGCAAACCTAGATTCTTAACAATATACTCTTGAACTGCAATCATTAACTTCTGCTCTTCAAACCCATTCTCTTTTGTTGAGAAGATTTCCATTTCAATTTTATCAAACTGATGTTGTCTAAAGATACCTTTTATATCACGTCCATAACTCCCAGCTTCTCTTCTAAAAGCAGTTGAATATCCAACATATCTAATTGGTAGTTGAGATTGGTCAAGAGTTTCATCCATGTACATAGGCCCAAGTGTATGCTCAGCGCTTGCTACAAGTGCCATATCATCAAGCTTCAACTCGTAAGTTTGGTCATTTGGATTAAATCGAGCCATTCTTTGCATCGTTTCAATTCGAGTTATAACTGGAGGAATAATCTCGATGAATGCTTTGGGCTCAAGATCAAGATCATTATCATTAATAAGCTGTGCTACAAACTCTTTATCTGAGAGAATTTGAAAAACCCAATTGATCATAGCAAATTGCATTCTTGCGATTCCCCCCATTAAGTAAACAAATCTTGCACCTGAAACTTTAGCAGCTCTATCAAAATCCAACCATCCGTTCTCAACTCCGAACTCCCAATGGTTTCGCGGTTCAAAATCAAACTTAGTTGGCTCTCCAACTGTTTTCGTTACAACATTATCTTCTTCTTCGAGACCATCAGGTGTATCACTAGAAGGTAAGTTTGGTAGTTTACTCATCATCTCTACAAATTCTTCGTTAACTTTCTGTGAAGATGTTTCAAGTTCCTTAACCTCAATACTAAGTTCTTTCAACTGTAGCACTTTGTTCTTAAATTCTTCGCTTCCTTTATCTAATTGAGACATCTCATCATTAGCTTTGTTCTGCAATGCTCTCTTCTCTTCAAAAGCCTTCTGCGCCTCTAATTTTTGAGTATGAAGTTCGAGAATTTTTTCTAGCTGAAGTTCATCTTCACTTTTTCTCCTGAGAAGAGCTTTCTTAGTATTTTCAAAATCTTCTGTAAGAAGTTTAATATCAATCATCTAAATATTCGTTAAATTTAAATTTCAAGCCACGAGTTTATCGTAGGCCAATTTCTTCTTTTATCAACTTGATACTCTCGATCACCGTAACTATATGTTCATCAAGCTCAACATCTAGCTCAAGAACCCCTTGATGTATATCTTCTCGATTTACTTTTGCTGCAAAAGTTTTATCTTTAAGCTTTTTCTTTACTGATTTAACTGAGAGATCTGATATCTGGTTCGGTCTTGGTAGACTGCAAGCCACTACAAATCCCGATAATTCATCTACTGCAAAGAGGGTTTTTGACATTTGGGTGTTTCTATCTTCGGCCGAAGCCGACGAGGCATGACCTTTGATTGCATCTATAATTTCTTCGCTAACATCATTAGATCTGAGGATCTCATATCCCCACTCACTTGGATGTTCAGCTCCCATTTTCTCGTAATCAAAATCATGGAGTATCCCACAAACTTCAAACTCCTGTTCATCTAAGCCAAGTTTTTTTGCGTAACCACGCATTGCAGCGCCGACAGAAAGCATGTGCTTAACAAGATTTTCATTTGAAGTATATTCACGAACTAATTGTATTGCTTGATCTCGATTCATTTAAACAGATTATACCAATTAAAAGTTCATATCTCAAAAGTGATTTGATCTTTTGGAATTGAGTCCTTTAGCTTCTCGAGTTTCTTCTGGGATCGTCTAATATCTCTCTTCTCCTTAAGATTATCTTGTATCTCTTTAGCTCTAATCTTTATCTTTCTAAGCTCTTCCTTCTTATGCTTATCAAACTTTTCCAAATAAGCGTTCTGTTCTTGTTCATCTAGTTTTTCAAACCTTTCTTTAGCCTCTTCTCTAATCTGTTTGAGTTTCCACATGAAGAGTTTGCCTTTGTTAGGTTCGTGGGTGTAATCACATGCAAAAGCAAGCGCTACTTCAAGTCTAGATCTTAACTCGTACTTCGCTAAACGGAAGTAAATCCCTTTGTGATCGAGATCACCTAATTTTAAAGCTAATCTATATGCGAAATCTTGAAATTCGTAATTTACGTAAGAGTTTTTCTTAATAAGAGCGTTAATATAACTCTTATGTGTATCCGAGATTGTGTCAAAAAGTTTCTTCACTATTGGATTTTATCAAATCTCCAGTTTATTATTACAAGTATTTAACGATTTCTCCAAAGCCTTATAACGCCTTTCAAATCCTCAGTTACATCTTTTACCAACTGCACCTTGCTATCAGGCTTTTCGCGCCATCGAACAGGGATCTCTTTTATCTTGAGGTCTTGCTTTCCTGCTTGATATATTAGCTCAGTATCCCAAAACCATGAATTTGTATTACTTGGCCAAGCTTTAGTATCTATCATTGGAAATACTTTATCTATGGCCTGAATTGAAGCTGCTTTAAAGCCACAGTAAGTATCAGTAATATCCAGACCAAGTACAACTTTGTGAATTATCGCGTGAATCTTACCAATAACTAGCCTCTTGATATCACGTTCAATATCAGCCATAGCATGATACCTAGACCCTATCGTCAGATCGGCATTATTATTATTGATTTCATCGATTAGCTTTTTAAATTCATTCAAATCAGTAGCGAGATCAG
Organism: Candidatus Dojkabacteria bacterium; assembly: GCA_020630115.1. GTDB lineage: Bacteria > Patescibacteriota > Dojkabacteria > SC72 > JAHDCA01 > JAHDCA01. Next base: position 7,254 of record JAHDCA010000044.1, read on the forward strand.
CATCCATATATGAGTAGATATCACCATCACCTCTTCCCCACAACTCCATCATGACTCTCCCCCTTCCTTTTTCTTTAATCTCAAAAAGCTCCAATCTATCATTATACTTTGAAGAATCAATAAGCGTTTGAACTATTTTGGTAGTATCATCTGCAGATGCATTGTCGCCAATAACTATCTTCCAATTGTAGTCACCCATCTGATTCTCACAATAATCGTAAAGTATTTTCACTGTACTTTCGATTAC
>JAHDCA010000045.1:0-7121 GCA_020630115.1 Candidatus Dojkabacteria bacterium
GATTGAGATGCTAATCGTTCTTGCTGTACTTTCAATTCTAATTGGAATTGGGACCTCTTCATTTACGCAATTTAGATCAACCGTTATATTCAACAATGAATTTGAGGAATTCACTTCTGTAATTAGAACAGCAAAAAACAATGCATTAAATCTTAATCGCGAATCAAATCAAAAATGGCTATATGGAATCGGTGTCGACATATCTAACCTTGAAGAAGGATCTGAGTACAAGATGTTTAGATGGTGCTCACAATTCGACGAGTTTGGTGGTGATCTGACCCAAGGTAAATTCCCCAATACGATACCAGGTGAAAACATAGCCGGACTGATCCCGACAGGGAATTACAGTAGTGACTGCTTAAGAGATGGATCAATAACTACAGATACTCTGATAAATGAGTACACATTCTTTGACAACACAGTTGATTCCATCGTTACACTTACAAGTACACAAGACGTTGGATATATCTTGTTCGAGAGTCTTTCTGGACGGGTCTTTACTTATAACAAGAACGGAGGACTTATAGATAATGATACAGAAATCACCTTTACAAGAAAAAACACTGAGATATCAAAAACAGTTACAATATTTCCAGATAAGAACCTAATCAACTATGACTAAATTAATAAGAAAGTTCAAACACCTTTCAGCTAGATTAAGAAATGATAAAAAGTACTTTGCATTTGCACTCCTAGAAAGCCTAATAGGCCTCTTCGTAGCATCAGTGGCTTCAATAATCATGCTATCAATAACGATCCGAACATACCAAAGCATCCTTGAATTTGAGTTACACGACAAAATTGTTGAGAACACGATCTCACATGGCAACCTACTAGAGAGAACAATTGATTCTGAGAACAAGCTCGACTTTGACGCGACAAATAGCTTACCGATATTACCTGAGCACCTAAACAGGTGCTTCCCAATCAAACAATCAGATGGGGCAATTGAAGTAGTTAAAAATGTACAAAGTGATATCGAAAGTGATTTTGTCAGCACATGTTCAGTAGAGGCCACAACCAACCGAGAAAACTTCCCAGAGTGCTACAATGAAAGACATCAGTCAAACGAAGAGATCTATACAATGCTATGCCTAACAGATATAGCGGTAGACCCAACATTTTCTAACAAGTACTATTCTGGCTTTGTGATAGGCATTGACCCATTATGCGCAAAGTCGGGTAACGAGCGACTCTGCAGACAAGCGACCTACAAATATCCATTTATTAAAAACATCATATGATCAAAAAACACGGAGATAAGACGATTAACAGAACAAAGTACAAAGCTTACTCTTTAGTTGAACTGCTAATCTCAATCTTCATCATGTCAATCATACTTTTAATGATTGGGGTAACAACTACAAAGATGCTTCAAGTTAGTGCCAGAGCAACAGCTATAGACAAGATAAACAATGAATTCAAATTTGTCAGCCAGGATCTAAAGAGAAACATCGCAAAGATGGAGTTGGGAAGCTACTTCCTCATCGACAGCGCTGAGTCTGAAGTGTTTAGAGACTTGAGACTTACTCAAGAGTCAGGCCTTACTGGAGGTAACATAACTGAAGATGATTTTGACATTGAAATCTCAGTATTTAATCAGCAAAGAGGTGACATACTATTTATCCGTGACTACTCCAACCAAAGTTGGAAATGCTATGCTTCAGTTCAAAACCACGAGGGGAACAATCAAATAGTCTACTCAAGATCATTAGAGGCTTGGGAATGTCTAAACCCAAGTTCATTTAATGAGAGTGGTGAGGTTCTGACCAGTTCCGACAATACGCTTAAAGGCTTTGAGATCAATTCAACAGATTTGATCGATGGAAACACTTCATTTATTATCGACATATTGATGTCACCAAAGACATTTGGACAGAACATATCGACTGAAGAGCTACCGGAATTTTCAAGAAGATTCGAAGCAAGAACACAGAAGTTAAGTTTCATTAGATAAATGCATTATCAAACTCGTTGATTACACTCTAGGCGAATGTACAAGCACAACAATTAATGCTAAATTATTATCATGAAGAAGTACAACGCCCAAGCGATTGCGATAGTGATGATCGTTCTCATGATCTTAACAATCATTGCACTTGCTCTTTTTTCACGTAATGCTACAAGACAACAAGTTACAACTAAAACAGAATCATCAAATGAGGGTGAGCAAGTAGCGAACTCGATATTGGAACTTTCACTCCCAACCATCAAGGAAGTAATCGAAAATGAACAAATCGAAAGTTGTACTACAGAAGAACTTAATTCTTCAGAGGGTTGCACAATCCAAGGTATAGATTCAATAACCGAAATTATAAATGGGGGAGACCTAAGGCAAACATTTGATCTTTGCTTAGAAAAAGACACCTCAAATGCTAACCTGAACCTTAAGTTCGCCTCTAATAGTGACCCCGTAATAATCTCAAGAGACTCAACATTCACTTTGAAAGCTCAAGAAGGACTTCTAGATAACACAGGAGTATGCTCATCCTCATTTGAATTTGTATCAAGAGATAACAATTCCGGCTTTATCATAACCAAGAATTATGCACAAATTGACGAGAACCTTAACCCAACGACATTCAAACCATATGAAGAGGATGACGTAATAGGGTATTGCTTCGTAGAAACAATAAATGACGAGTGTTTCGAGGGAGACCCTAACTCAAATTACGTAAGCAGTGATGGATGGATCAAATTTGTTAGCGGAGACGAGATAACCCTGGATATGAACGAAACCAAGACCTACGATATGAATGGTCCATACGCTCCTGCAAGCGATCAGTTCCCACTTTATGAATTCAAAGTCAGAGCTATAAACAACGAAGTAAAAATCAACATGCAGTTAAATACAAACTGTTTTGATACAAGACATAGCCTATTAGCAACAGCAGATGTGAATTGCAATGGGACTAGTAGAGTCAAATCTCTATCAGTACCAATATATAATTTTAATCTCCCTTTGTTCGACCATACTATCTACAATGGGAACGGAATCTTAAGATATGAACTTTAATCTTCAAAAAACAGTAATAGTCGTTTCACTTAGTACAATCATCCTCCTGCTGGTATTTACACTTCTTTTCATTAACGGAGTTATCGACTTCAATAAAGTGATTGAAAGGAATAAAGCTGAACCATTAACATCAACAGAACTAACTGAGATTGATACAAAACTAAAAGAACTTCATGATTACCCTGGGATACTAATTTCAGAGACATCATATCTAGAAAACAACTTTGTAGTTTTTGGAAAACTCATATGTGACCCTGAAACAAAATTGGTAACCTTAACATCTCAAGACATGGGAGGCGTTAACTTCAATGCCAGAGGAGACATCCTTACTGACTTTGCTCATATGGATCATTTCAATCCAGAAGACGATTATCTTTTTGATGACGATGGATGTGCCAATGGTAATTTCGAGATATCAATCAATACTCAACTCGAGCAAGGGGAGTATCTCGTTGACTACCTAACGCCTAAAGACCTTTATCAAGAGAGTTATGATGAATTATCACTGATCTCAAGTGAGGGGAGATTAGAATACCTGGAGTCTGTATATGACGAAATAAAGGGCAACATTGAACAAAACAACAACAACCTTTGGGGAGTCCTTTATCATAACCAAATAAACTTACTATCTGAATACGATGATGTTTTTAAATTTGGAGGTAATAACCTCCCTGAGGGTGGTGAGGTTCAGCAGGACTTGAACTTTGAAAAGTATAATTCTTACAACCCTGGATATTTATCACTTTTACTACCAACAACTTCAATTTACCTCTACGAGTCAACAGGTAATGATGACTACTTAGCTGATTTTGACCAATTCGCTTTAGCCTTAATGAAGAACTCCGACCCATCAAAACTTGAATGTCTCAAGTCAATCGATGAATCAAACTTTGATACTACAGATTGTAATATCGACTGGAGATGGGACGAGTTTTACAATGACAGTGACGTAAACTACTGTAGAGCAGTATCTCCAATGAGGTTACTAGGACTACCAACGATAGCAAAACACTTCTGTATTGAATCGCTAAAAGCTCAACAAGAAGAGTTAATCATGAGGCTCTCCAACGCTGAAATCTCAAGTGCCAAATTCAGACAAGAGGTAAACAAGCTTCAAGCTAACATCTCAGCTGGTCAGCCTTACGAAAGTGATTTCCTACTTGACCTTGATTACATGCCAATAAGCAGAGACCCACAAGTCTTTTGGTTAATCCAAGACTTCCTCCCAAACCAATACATGGAACTAAACACTTACACTCTAGCGCTAAATAAATTCAATGTCTTCTCAGAGTTTTGTACAGATGATCAGAGCATTCAAAACTTAAATGAAATAAACAGCTTCTTAAACGTAATGACCATAATTGCTCAGAACGACAGGTTCAACGGACTTAACTCGGATGAGCTTAGAGAACTAGTCTCAAACTGCGAGCTAATGAGTGATGTCTCAATTACTACTAACGCCCTAACTCCAGCATTAATACTTGATGAGAAAGGGGAGTATCAAAACTCTTTAGCAAACTACATAATCAATCAATCAAACCTAGACCACTTCTACGGAATCGCACCTGACCAAGACATAACAAGTGAATACTTGGCTATATATAAAAGCAAATACAACTCTCCTCCAAGATACTACCTGGATGACCAAATAGATGCTATCTACTTAGAATATAATTTGTTACAGGGATTGCAGGATGCGGTTTTGAGGTCGAGTTTTACAGACTTTTTCTTTGAAGAAATGTGGCTATAGCTTTGGGCTACAATACTAAATGTGATCAAGAGCAGAAAAATGTAGGTATATTGAACTATTACGACCTATAGGGTATAATAGCTTGTTAAATTAAGATTTTAAAAATGTACGAATCGAATTTTAAAATTCCAAGTAGCAATGTGGACAAAGGGTGGAGTCAAGCTGAACTAACTAATGGAGAAGGGACTGGTTTTTTAGATCTTTTTGGTGGAACACCTGATAAATATGAAATAGGTGAAAAGTTTTTAAATTTTTTGGATGAGATTGCCAGAAAGAACCCGATGTTAGCACCTTTTCTAGATAGAGTTGCAGAGCAGGTTTCAATATTTACAGATAGGAATATTTTTGGCAATGAAGTAGGTGGAGTATTAGGCTATGCTAACTTACCAATAGTTGTATCCCCAGCGTTAATTGCACCCCCAGCGATAACTGCACAGGTAGAGCCTGCTCATTATGCTAATGAACCTGCTGCTAAAGAAAATGATAATAAAGACAGTGAAAGTGAAAGACTTGGAGTAAGTGTACTAAAACTACTCGAAGAAAAAGGTATTGATACAAGCCGGCACTTTAATGGTAAGGGCGAGACTAATCATATTAACTCTGAAGTCCGTTCGGCTAGAAACGCTATGGAAAGATCTGCGTCAGATGATGCACTAAAAGCAACAAAGGATTTGAAAACTGCAGTAGTAAATGAAATGTCTCCTGAAAATCCCTACTACTTCATAACAGTGTATGATTTAGCAATGGCAAACCTAGCCATAGCTTATGGGTTAGATCCTAATCTAACATACCAAAATATCACTGGTCTTAATGCTTACATAACAGAAGAGGAGCGTTTAGATTACCTTGCAGAAGTATTCAGAGAAGAAATGAGTGCCTGGTTATCTGGTACTGGACACGGCATTATAGAGCAAACAGCCGAGGCAATAGTAAAAGAAGAAAGTACTGCAGTTGCTAAAATTCCTACGCGAGAAACAGATGAATTGTATGACCCAAAGCAGCTAGAATGTGACCCAGAGACAGTACCGCCTCTTGATTCAGACTTTTTTAGCACAGATCTCGAAGACTACGGGGACGCACTAAGAAGCTGTATATATCAAATCAGCCTAGCACTCGGAGATGAAGGTTATTTTAACTCTGGAGATATTACAAGTTTCAAACTTGTTGGTACGCCAGACGGTGTGGTATTGGAGACTAGAGTTCAATTTGATGATGGTGAAAAAATATTTGCAATACCACTTTCAGACCCTACAGTCTTCGAAGAAATTAGTAAAATCGATTTTGTTAACAGGAAACATCAAAATGCAATTTTATCTTTTATTAGTTCATTGCCTGATGGTTTTGCAGATTTAGATAGCTCACAGTTAGCTCATGTTCTATATCTAGCGACATTAGAAAAGTCTGAGCATCAGCTGAAAAACTTTCTTGATGAAATAGTAACAATTTATAATAATGATGTAGAAGCACCAAGAATTTCACTTGTATGGGATGATAATGGACCAGCGACAAGGGCTAACGATAAAAGTTCATCACCCTTAAAAAAAGGTGGCGATGTAGTTATCTACTTTGGTGAAGAAGAAGATCATTATTTCAAAGATATTTTGTCCCGAGAATTAGACGAAGATCAATTCTCTACAAATAAATAATTGATTTAGCCTTGTGTTATATTCAAGATTCACTTAAGATTTATATGTGAATAAATTTTTGAAAACTCTAAGTTTATCTTTCCTAGTAGTTTTTATATTCCTTTTTCTTCCATCAGAGCTTAAAGCAGCATATTGTACGGAAGATATCATTGAGACTTACGAAGAAACTAAATGTCTGGAATACTCGTTTGGGGAATGTATTGACAGTACAGTTAGTACAAAAAGTAGAGTGACAGGAGTAAGAACATATATTTGTGATGAAAATGGTAACGATATCGGCGGTGGATTTTCTAATGCAAATTTTGGCGTCTGCACTGTAGGTGAGGTAAGTAGTGGAGGTGCTTACGGTAACTGCACTTGCACAGGGCAAGGCTGGTCCTGTTCCAACCCCGAAACAGAACCCGAATTAGACCCAAATGGCAATCCATGTTTGTGGGGATCGTGCAACCCAATCCCAGAAACTCCAGAAGAAGAACCACCACCACTTCCTCCTGCAGGAGGTTATCCAGCAACTGTTCAACCAGGTATGGGATGCGACGCTGCAACAGGCACCGTATGTTCTGCTGGATCGACCTGTACAGGAGGAGTATGTTCTCAGCCAGTAGCGACAACACCACCACCTCCAAATCCACCACCTCCTCCAAACCCTCCACCACCACAGCCTAAAAATGCCAGTTGTTGTTTTTCCTCGAATGGAAGATGCCATTAC
>JAHDCA010000045.1:7131-7356 GCA_020630115.1 Candidatus Dojkabacteria bacterium
CAGGAGGTTACCCTGCAACAGTTCAACCAGGTATGGGATGCAATGCTGCAACAGGTACAGTATGCTCTGCTGGATCAACTTGTAGTGGAGGAGTATGTTCTCAACCAGCAGCGACTACACCACCGCCCGCAAATCCACCACCACCTCCCACCACCACCCCAACCTAAGACTGCTAGTTGTTGTTTCGGGAGGTAAATGATGTTGATGATGATGGAGAATGGTATA
>JAHDCA010000046.1:0-3844 GCA_020630115.1 Candidatus Dojkabacteria bacterium
TGATCTTGCAGGTACTTGATCGCTTCTTCTGCAGAGTCAAAGTGTTGGTTTGGTACGGTTGACTCTGCGCCCAGTGAGGTCTTCTTAACTCTTGGGGATTCAGAATTTGCTGTATAACCACATGTAAAGATGGTCCAGTCACCAAAGCCATCAGCATTACGGAAGAAGCTTCCGACGTTATATGCCGAACGAATTTTGTCGAGGATTAAGTATCGCATAATATCTGATTATATCACTAAAAAATTATTCTTCGAAAGAGTATCCTGTATCATCTTTTTGAAACATCTCTTAGCTCATAGTATAATTGGTCGCTATGAATTTTGAAAAGAAAAGTGCCTTTTATTCTGTCTCTCACCTGATCGCCATGACTTTTTTAGCATTTACTCAGAATGCTACTGCTATTGCAGGTGAGGTACCAGTGACTCTAATTGAAGATGGCCCAAAAAATACTTTGTATATTGAACCTGAGGCTCTAAATACGTCTGATGGTTTTGAGGAGAAAAATCATGAGGCTAAGCTAGCAATAAATGCTCACATTGCTAATACCCAAGCGAATGAATTAAATTCAGGGCATCACAGAACTACACTGCATCTAAGTGATAAAGATGTTGGAGTTTATTCAGTTGAAGGTTGTCCTGATACAATAAAAAAATATTATGATGAGTTGTTAAAAGAAGTTCCGAGTGAACTTATTCGTATCTATCAAAATGATAATCAGCATCCAATATTCATGTGGATATGGACTTCAGATACACAAACTCTGACTATTGGTTCAGTTTATAATTGGGGTTTTACACCAAATGCTTTAGGTGTAATTGATCTTTACTATGACGAAAGTAAAGATCAATACGGTACCAAGTACGAAAGGACTAATTCAGGTTTCTCCGGTTACTGTGATGAAATGGGTAAGCCAACTACATTGTCTAGTGTTCTAGCAAATGCTGGTAGGGATTCGCTTTTGGGAGGATCGATGCTGTATCTCATGTGGTCAGGACTACGTAGTTTAAGAAGAGGTGGCTTCAAAAAACAAAAAAAAACCTCATTACCTCAGGTAACTTAAAACTCGAACTCCTTAATAACATCAACTATCTTTCCATTAAACACAACAGCCTCAATAGACTCTTGAGAAAGAACTATCGGAGGGTATTGAGCTGAAGACTCGGGAACTAGTGCAACTTTTCCTTGCTTGTTATAAAAACGTTTCAGTGTTGCTGCTTCATCAACAACAGCCAAGACATAGTCACCATGGGTCGGACTTGTGAATCTCTTATTTATCACAACAAGGTCACCACTCTCTATATTTGAACCGTTGATAGAAGCTTGATTCATTGAATCACCTTTTGCTCGAACGATGAAATGGTCTTCTTGATTCTTGATTAGATCTTTAGAGATCTTTACATAGCTTTGGATGTTGTCATCTGTCAAGAGTTTGGCTGGTCCACAGTTAGCACTACCAACAACTGGGATACTAAAAAATGAACCTTGTGTACTGTTAGGTTTAGATCTTTTGATAATCCCATTACCTTTGTCGATTGAGATGAAGCCTTTCTTTTCAAGTTGGTTAAGGTGGTGTTTAACTTTTTGAGGATGAGAGACCCCTATACTTGAGGCTATATCACGTAATGACATTGCCCCAAAGTCAAAATTATCAATGTTGTCCAATAAATTTTTCTGTATATCGTGCATAGAGGTTTTGTAAATTTATAACTTATTGTAGGGAATTTGCGACGTTCTGTCAACTCCCTTTGTGTGCATTTGACAAATTTGACAAATTTGTTAATATCTAAATATCTTAATTTTATATAGAAATCAAAATGGTTTATATCAAAGTCAATTCTAAGCTAATGAACATGTCTAGGATGTCGTATGTAACTGATCTTTCGTCTTCTCAACTTGAACAGTTTGTTGACAGAGGCTTGGTATGGGCGATGAAGGCTCTCAAAAGCCTTTCACCTGAGTTTTCTAGTAATTATAAGAAAATTAATCTTGCATGTGAGCTTGATAACTTAAGTATAGATGATGATATTGCTAAGTTGATAATTTCAGCACTTGAAGATGTTGATTTAACTAAGAGAGGCTCAAAGACTTATATCCGTAACATCTGTAGTCTTTGTGGTCTATCTAGCTCAACTGCGAGATCAGTTATTAAAGCGATTAGTTAACTCTTCTCTTGCAAGTTTTGATGCGAACTTAACCATCTCAAGATCGTTGACATCTGCAACCTTAAGATCTGGGATACCTGATTGTTTTGTACCGTATACCTCGCCGGGGCCTCTTCTTTTCAAGTCATATTCTGAAACATCAAAACCGCTCGAGTGTTCTGAGAAATATTTGAGTCTTTTAAGTGCTTCTTCAGTTGAGTTCTTAGAAGGAGAAACAAAACAATGCGATGCGACCTCGCCACGACCTACCCTACCTCTTAGTTGGTGAAGCTGAGCAAGACCAAAACGCTCAGCATGATTGATCAAGATGATTGAGGAGTTAGGGACATCAATACCTACTTCGATAACAGTTGTAGAGATAAGGATCTTAGTTTTGTTTGCTGCAAAATCATTAAGTACTTTGTCTTTTTCTTGAGAATTTAGTTTCCCATGCATTAATCCCACTTTGATATCCTTGAATATCGATTCAGTTAGCTGGTCATAAGCCTCAATTGCCGAAACAAGTTCAAGCTCATCGGACTTATCAACTAGTGGGTAGATAATATATGCTTGTTTATTTTCCTCTCTACATTGATTAGCTATCCAATTCAAACAGTCTTGCAATTTATGCTCTTCAACAACTCTTGACGAAATCGGTTTACGTTTAGAAGGAAGTTGTTTGATCATTGAGACCTTCATATCCCCATAGATTATGTTTGTTAAGGTCCTAGGGATAGGTGTTGCTGTCATAGAGATGTAGTGAGGATAAAGATCATTAAACTTTAACTTTGGTATCTGGTTTCTTTGTTTAACTCCAAATCTATGTTCTTCATCAACTATTAATAATGCAGTATCTTCAGGCAATTCCTGGCTATGTAGGATAGCTTGAGTTCCGATTATTAATACATTACTTTGTGCTTTGATCTCAGCGTCACCTGAAACGCACAATTCAATCTTTCCTTTGAAGAATTTGCTGAGTGACTCGAAATGTTGGTTCGCAAGAATTGTTGTTGGAGCCATTATGATTGCCGACTTATTATCTCTAAGAACTTGATTGATTATTCCAGCAGCAACTACTGTCTTACCTGCTCCAACGTCACCGTTTATTAGGCGCTTAGTTGGATAAGCTTTTTGTAGATCTTCGATAGTTTCTGTGATTGCATTGGCTTGGTCTTGGGTTAATTCGAAAGGTAAATTAGTTAAAAATTCATTATGCGAGGCAGGAGAAACTTGTATATTGGGTGCAGGTTTTGTCTTATTTGCGAAGATACTGGCTTGAACCTTTAATGCTATCTCAAAAAGCTCTTGAAAACTGTATCTCTTATGAGCAACCTTGATATCTTCATCGGATTGAGGGAAATGTAGTTTGTGTAAGCAATCATAAAGTCCAATCATATCGTGAGTAAGAGCTATTGAATCGTACTTATCTGTAAAAGATTCTAGATGATTTTCAAATAAGTCCTTAAGCCAAGCTCGTAACCTTTTTGAACTTATACCAGCTGTCTGAGGATAGAAAGGTGTGATACGCCCAAAGTGGATACTATCTTCTTTATATACTTCAAAATCCCTTACGTAAAATTCCTTTTTATCAGGATTTTTCTTCGGTTTATATATCTCGAAAAGGTATTCTTGATTCGGTTTTATAGCTCTAGCGATATATGCTTGGTTAAACCATTGTAGTTTGGCTTGATCCGTTGAGTCCT
>JAHDCA010000046.1:3854-7332 GCA_020630115.1 Candidatus Dojkabacteria bacterium
TGACTGTTATGATGACCTTACGACCTCTTGTATAGACTTTCTTAACATCTAATACTTTCGCAATAACTATACCCTCTCCTTCTTGCTTGGCATTGAGTATTGTATGAACTTCTCTGGTATCTTTGTAATTTCTAGGTATGTGGTGAAGTAAGTCTTTGACAGTAGCGATATCGAGTTTCTCAAGCTTAGAAGCGATAGTAGGTCCAATTTTGGGAACTTTGGTAATACTGTCAGAGATAAGTAACATTTCTGTAGAAATGATTAAAAATTAATGAATTGTTTAGTAATTAGAATTAGACTGAATGGATGTTGGTCTAAATGACTTCTACCCTGCTAATATCTCAATAATCGCTGCTATTGGGATGATTAATAGTCCACCGATTACTGCAATAATGATAATCCAGTTAATGATTTTTTGGTTTCTTTTTGTAGCCATGGGTTAGTATATCAGAAATTAAAGTGTGTTTATCCATTTCGTAATTAGACTCTTGAAAAGATTCAATTCTTCTAGATCAATCCATTCATCATCAATATGAATAGCTGAACATGTTGGTTTAGATATAACAATATCTGCGCCCATATCAGTAAACCACCTTGCATCTGAGGCTCCTGAAGTTGTCTGAGTAGTTAGTTCCCTATTTGCTTCTTTGCATACATCGATCCATTTCTGAACTGAGATGGCTGAAGTGTCTACTTCAGTTGGAGAACCTAATGCAATTTCGCTGAAACTTAAATCTAGCTCTGGTACATTGAAGAATTCATTAAGTTTTAATTTGATATCTTCCAATTGATTGGAGGAGGTAAACCTCAAGTCGATCTTAGCACTTGCCAATTCAGGTACTTTGTTTGCACTTTGTCCGAAATTAATAGAACCAATGTTCGCAGTTGGAATCCAGTTGTCTTGAAGTGTTGCTACCCCATATCGATCCTTGAACCAGGTTTGGAATTTCATTATCTGATTAATAAGTTTTTCACCTGCATGTTCACCAAGCCATGGCCTTGATCCATGAGATGCTAAACCTTTGGAATCAATATTGATGTGTAATGTTCCCTTCTCGCCTGTTACGAGCTTCCAGTTATCTCCCCCATCTGGGACAAAAGCTACTTTAGCTTTTACGCCGATGTTATTAACTAAATACCCTATCCCATTCATACCTCCGATCTCTTCATCCGAACTTATTAATAATGCAACTTTCAAATTTGAATCACTTTGGTTATTAATACGTTGCTCAAAAGCTTTAATCATAGCCCATACAGTACCTTTCATATCACTTGCACCTCGTGCATAAACCTTTCCGTCTTTGATGAATGGCTCAAATGCATTTGGGTAGCTTGCGTCTACAACATCAACATGACCAACTAGTACAAGGTCATAAGAATGATTATCATGATTTGAGATGATTATTGACTGGATGCTGTTGTTTTGAGTGCGAGTAATAAATACATTCTCATGATTTAGTTTGAAGTATTCATGAATAATCTCTATCGCTTGATTTTGCTTACCATCAATATGGACTGTTTCAGCAGCCAGAAGCTTCTGAAGTAGGTATGGTATTTGGATCATAGTAATTTTAATTGAATAGCAAGTGCATGTCTAACTTATTCAAATTTGCAATAAATATCACATTGTATTAAAATACCGCGTATGAAAAATACAAACCAAAGATTTAACCTCGTGATTCTCCTGATTTCAGGCTAGAGGGTTTTGGTTAATTTTGAAATTAAAACCCTCCCGAAAAGGAGGGTTTTTGTTAGTTAAATTTTTAAAAAGTATAATTATGGGGTTAGGATACGCAGAGTATAGTTTAGATAAACCTACTAAAGATATGCCAGGGAAGACTCGTACTCAGAGTAGAAAAGTGAAAGAATTGTCTGAATTACACTGTTATCCTTTTTGGGTAGATGGTGATCGAAGGGCATATTATGTAATCGATCAACCAGGAGCGAATTCTGAGTATGAGAATTATCTTGCTGACATTTATCTACAAAATGTACTAGCAATAGAATTACCAAAAAAAACTGCGACGACATTTGATGAATTCTTAGTATATAGGCATCCAGGTCATCACTTGGTCTCAATTGTTGTTGAATATTAAGATTTGGCACTTATAATGTACCATGCTACCTTCATACCAAAACATACTCCAAGAGTATATAAAGTTTAAGTCGATCTCAACGGATCCAAAGTATAGTAAAGATATAAAGGCTACTGCAGATTATTTGAACTCCCTACTCTCAGATATCGGGATGAAGGTTCAAGTTTTTGAGCAGTATGGCAATCCGATTGTTTATGCTGAGTATATTCATAATGCCGATCTTGAGACAGCCTTGGTTTATGGGCATTACGATGTTCAGCCTGCGAATCAGTCCGAGGGTTGGGATGAGGATCCATTTACACTTCATGTGACTGATGATAAATTTGTGGGACGCGGGACTACTGATAACAAAGGACAGCATTTGATTCATATCGTTGCTGTTATGGAGGCGATTAAGGCTAAGACTTTGAAGTACAATGTGAAATTCTTGATTGAAGGTGAAGAGGAGTCAGGTTCTAGTGGGCTTGAGAGATTTGTTGAGGAGAATTTGGAACTTATAAAAGCTGACTTCTTTGTATGTAGTGATGGTGAGATGAGAGCTGAGAATCCAACTATGGTTGGAAGCTTTAGAGGGATATTCAATGCAGGAATTACTATTAAGTCCTCCGTTCGGGATTTGCACAGTGGTATATATGGTGGTGCAGTACCAAACTCAGCGTATGAGGCAGCGGACTTGATTAGTAAGTTGTGGGATGATGAGAATTTAATGATTAATGTCCCAGGCTTTTACGATGATGTTGAAGAACCTTCTCAAGAGGTTGTGGAGTTCATTAAATCACAAGAATTGAGTGATGAAGAATTCTTAGTTAATTCAGGAACTAAAGCTTATTTCCAAGGTAAGCATTCAAGTGCCGGGGTACAAACTTCATTCTATCCTACAATGGAAGTTACTGGTATCAACTCAGGATACACTGGAAATGGTTTTCGTAATTCAGTGCCAAGGGAGACAATGATTAAATTGAATTTTAGACTATCCCCTACTCAAGATGCTAAGAGGGTTTCAGAAGCTTTTGTGAAATGGGTTGCTGATAACTTACCAGATTATCTAGATCATTCAGTTGAAACCGAGTCTATTGATAGTGGTGTTCTAATTGATTCAAATAATATGCACTTTGTAAATGCGCAAAGACTACAAGAGAAGGTATACGGTCATAAATCTCTAAAGGTGTATCAAGGTGCGATAATCCCTTTGGCTACGATAATTAATGAAAAATTAAGAATTCCACAATTATATGTAGACATGGCTAACCCGGATTGCAATATGCACGCTGTTGGTGAGAATATTCGAATTGATAATGTTAAGAAAGGTCTTGAGTTTGCAAAGGAGTTCTGGGGTTGAATTATGATAATTAATAGTAGTTTGGAACATATAACAGATCAGG
>JAHDCA010000047.1 GCA_020630115.1 Candidatus Dojkabacteria bacterium
GCCTTGCCCTGCGTGAATCGATAGAAGGACTGAATTGTTATCATATTTGCCAGATAGGAATTTGAGAGTCTGGAATTCTTTGAAGTCTTTACTTATTTGTTGAAAATCAGGTGCTAACCCTTGTCTTTCAGAGTCATCATCAATCTCATTAAATAGCTCTTTTAGTGAGATGGCAGAAGACTCTAAGTTGGTAGCTTGATCTACTTCTTTATTGAGTTGTCCCATTTCTTGATTAATTGCAGCAGCTTGATTTGGATTTCCCCAGAAGTCAGGAGAAGAAGTTAATTCTTCCAATTCTTTAATTCGTGACTTTTTTGACTCAATATTAAGTTCAGCAACTGTTTCTTTGATCTCAACTATTAATTTCTCAATGTGGCTAATTGTGACATGGCTCATACTATTAGGATTATAGCTGCTATTACGATTCTATAAACCCCAAATATATGAAAGAAATGTTCTTTGGGTAAATTGTGCATGATCTTTAGTGCCAAGAAACTAACTGTGAAAGTGATCAAGGTTGGGATTAAAAATTGCTGCGTATTGAGGTATGGCTCGATCTTCTCGTACTCAAAGATCAGTTCAAGAAAAAAACTTCCCATGATGACAGGGATACCGATGATGAAAGCGTATTCAAGCGCTTTGTCTTTTGAAAGACCAACAAGATCACCTGTGATTGTAGTGATTGCAGATCTAGAAGTTCCCGGTATCAATGCGATACTTTGTCCAAAACCGATTAACAGAGCATCAAAGTATGAAAGGGACTCAATTGTCTTAGTAGTTTTACGATTTTTGAGAAATATCATTCCAACCCCAACTGAGAAAAGCATAAATGCGATGATCTTAATATCGTAAAAGTAACTGCTGATCATATCATCAAAAAGTAAACCTAAAATCCCAGCAGGTATAGTACTTATGAGCATCTTAGTAAAGATGGGGATGTCGTAACTTAAAATTTGATGTCGATAATACCAAGCAATCGCAGCAAATGAACCAACGTGTAGAGCTACTAGATAATTCTGATTTACCTCAAAATCCAAAAGCTTCGCAGTAAGTATAAGGTGAGCTGATGAAGATACTGGTAGTAATTCGGTGATACCTTGGACTATACTTAGAATAATTTCCTCCATATATTTAGCAGTCTAATATAAAATTTCATTAAATGATATTCCCAAGTTGGCCGATGCTTGTTGAAGTAGTAAATCAGAGAATTTTCAACGATCCTTCTAAGCTCAGGGTTTGTTAGGCTTTCTTTCATGCTAGAACTCTTCTGATGCACTGCAACGGAATTTGGAAGATAC
Source organism: Candidatus Dojkabacteria bacterium (assembly GCA_020630115.1). Classification (GTDB taxonomy): domain Bacteria; phylum Patescibacteriota; class Dojkabacteria; order SC72; family JAHDCA01; genus JAHDCA01. Next base: position 1,299 of record JAHDCA010000047.1, read on the forward strand.
CAGATCTTTCCACCAATTTTATTTAATACTTCACAAAGGTCATTATCCTCATAATACAAAAAGAAATTAGGATCAAATATTTCCTTACTAAAGTAGCTGGTGTCTAGGAGCATGCAAGCCCCGCTTACTGCATTGACCACTTTAGGTTTATTTGGTGCTTTTGTTTTCTTCTTATAAACTAAATCAAATAACCCCCTAGAGATAAAATTGAAGAGGTTAAGCTTTCCTCTAATCGATTCTTCAATATCTCCTTGGGTATCGATAAGTTTTGGTGCAGTTATCGCACAGTGATTATCTTTAGAGAAGTCAACTAGTACATCAAATGATGCTTTCTCGATCTGACAATCCGGATTAAGCAGAAGTACAAAGTCAGGTTTAACGTCAATCGACCTAAATATGAAGTTATGTCCACGTCCAAAACCTAGGTTTGTATCACTTTTGATATATTCAACGTAATCGTACTTAGAAGCGAGAGTTTTAATATCTTGTTGGGAGGCGTTATCTAGTAGCTTGATACTTACATCTTTAACGTCTTTTACCCATTCTAAGGAGTTTAGGGTTTGCTCAAGGACCTGAACAGCGTTGAAAGCAACAATTTGTATAACAGTTTTCATTAGTTTATTATAATACAGCTATGTTCAGAAAAATATTACAAATTTTAATAATCACTCTTTTATTTAATGCTGTAATTATTTTTTTCTCTTTAGGAGAGGTTAGTGCAGCAGGTAAGTTCGCTATTAGACCCACTGAGACTTACTTGAGAGCTGGTGATGATTTTTTTCTAGATATACTGATCGATACTGAAGGTACAGATGTTTCATTGGCAAGGTTTGTACTGACTTTTGATCCAACATTAGTTCAAGTAATAAATGCAGATCGCAATGATTCGTTGTTTAAGGACTTTCCTGAGCTGGAATCAACTATCGACAATGAAAATGGTGTGTTGATGCTAACTGGCTTCACTCAAAGTGGAGTAGACTATCCAGTATTTAGTACAATAGCAGGAGATCCAGAAGTTATGGCAAGGATTGAGTTTGATTCAATCGGTAGGGGTAAAAATGTTTTTGATTGGGAGTACTCAGGTTTTGACGAGCCATTTAAGTCAGTAATAGTGAGTGATGGAAGTCCTCCTAAAAACATACTTGAAGCTAAACCAACAGCATTTACAGTTAATCTTATTGATCCATATGAGCTTAATCCGCCAGTTGAAACACCTACTGTAATACCAGAGACAGGGCTTTTCGATAACTCAGGGATATTAATAGGAACTGGGATATTTATAGTGGGTATCGTGATAGCTTTGGCTGGTAATAGTATCTCAAAAACAGCAAAGTTTGTTTCAGGACGAGGTACAGTAGTTCGATATGATTAGGTCCTCAGTTTGAGTATGCGTGTTGCAATTATTGGAAATCATTTATGGAAACTTCGTGGTGCAGAACGTTTAATTGGTGAAATCTTAACTCTTTATCCAAACGCCGATGTTTTCGCTTATTGCGGTAAACAAGGCTTATGGGAGGAACAGTACAAGTACGAACGCGAGATTAGATTCTCTCCAATCAATAAGTTACCTTTTATCTCAAAGCTTTATAAGCTTATGATTCCATTCGAGCCTTTAGCTAATTATCTGTGGGATTTTACTAAATACGATCTGGTGATATCAGTAAGCTCAAGTTTTCAAAAATCTATATTTGTACCAAATGAGGTAAAGCATCTGTGCATCGTTCTAACGCCAGCTAGATATCTGTGGGATTTATCGAGTAAGTACTTTAGATGGGTACCCCAAATTCTACTTAAGCCTTTTAGATTCTTCGATAGCAATACAAATCAGTTCGACTATTCAGTAGCCATCTCTGAGTACGTCAATGAGAGGATGGGACAGTATTGGGGTTTTAAAGCAGATTCGATTCTTTATCCTCCTGTAGACTTCGAATCAATAGGGAGCTATAAAAATTTTGCCACTGCTGATTCAAACACAGAAAATGATCTCCAAAGCTTCAAAGCCTTCCAACGATATATTCTTGGAGTTAACTGTTTCGACCAGAATAATGGATACGAGGAGATTATTAAGTTTGTAAAAGAACATCCCAATATCTCATTCAAGTTCATAGGTGAAGGGACAATGCGCAAAAAGATGGAGGTTGAATTGAGAGAACTTGATGTTGAGTTGCTGGGGTGGGTTAGTGAACAAGAGAAATACAAATTAATATATGAGGCTTCAGGATTGTTTAACTTAGGGCGAGAAGACTTCGGCATTACAGGTGTTGAGAGTATCTTCTTAAGAACTCCTTTGATCGCATCAAAAGTTGGCGGGCATAATTCTTACTTTATTAATGGTGTTAATGGAATGATCTATGACGAGGACTTCGATATCTCTCATTTTATGGCTTTGGATCTTAATAAGGATGATATCCAGTCACCCATCAGCCAATTCTCTAAAGGCCGCTTCCACCAAAATCTCCAAAGAATTATTGATGATTTAATGAATAATTGATATGATAAGCAAGCTCATTAAATCTTAATCAGTCCAAAATGGATCAAGCCTAGATAGCTCAGTTGGTAGAGCACCTGCCTGAAGAGCAGGGTGTCCCCAGTTCAAGTCTGGGTCTAGGCACCATTTGATTGATCATACTTTGATTACAGATCTTAAGTAATTAAAAGTTAAGATTAATGATGCGGGAGTAGCTCAGCTGGCTAGAGCATTTCGTTGCCAACGAAAAGGTCGCGCGTTCGAATCGCGTCTCCCGCTCCATATGAGACATCTTTCAGACTTTTAACCTGTAAGTATGGAGAATTTAGCTCTGTGATAAGGTTTTCACCATCCCAAAAGATGTTCGAAAATAGATTTTTCAAAATAAGCCTTTTATCTTCCTTTTTCGAACTTTTAAATATTAAATCAATATTAGAAAGCAATGATATAGCGTCTTGAAACTCCTTTATAACCTCAGGAAGTCTAGAATTCGTACTCTCTATTTTATCCTTAATATCTTGTTCTTCTTTTAGTAAGTTAGACAACTCCTCATTAATGAATTCTTGAGTTAAGTTTGAAGATTTTAATAACTTTCTTCTATAATCATCAATTTCTTCAAGTTTCTTATCAAAATTTGAAAGCGTATTCGAATGTGATTTTGTTTCTTGCTTATAGATTTCCTCCAGGAATTTATTCGACTTTTTAAGGATTTCCTGAGGTACTTTGATGCTGGATAACTCTTTAGCTATTAGTTTCAATAACTCATCTTCGTTTTTACTTCTTGTACCTTTGATATCATGTCGACCCTTGTAGAAACTGCATCCATACCTGAGCTTACCTCTTTTACTTTCAGGCGAACATGTTGCACTACAATATTTACACTTAAGTATCTTTTGAAATATTCGTACATCTTTAGATTTTCGAGTCCCTGCACCATTATTTTTAGCTTTTAGCATCTTCTGAGCCTGTAAATAAGTGCTTTTTGTAATAAATGTTTCGTAAATATGAGGTATTTCCAATCCATACTTCTTATAAGTATTTATCCCATAGTAGAATCTATTCCTTAAAATCCTATGAATCTTATCTTTTTTGACTATTTCGTTATATTCATCATATATTTCTTTAGAAATAGCTTTTAAAGAAAGACCTTCATGTATATATAGATGAAAGATTTTAATAACGATTTCACGCTCTAAATCGTTCACTTTAACAACTTTCTCTAACTTACCATCAACTTCTTTTCCAGTTGGAATGGATTTATATCCATATGGGGCTTTAGATATGATTCGTCCTTTCATAAAAATCGACCTAAGCCCCCTGATAACATTATCTGAAATGGCATCAGAATAGTATTGAGCAAGCCCACAAAGTAAAGAGAATGTAAACTTACGACCAGCATCAGTGTCATGCCTAAGAACTAAGCCTTCACCAACAAAATGAAGTTCAAGTCTTCTCGAATCAATAAATTCTGAGATTTTCTGTGTTAAAGATAAGAAATCTCTACCTAGTCTGTCAACCTTGTGACATATTAGAGCATATTGTTCATTATCAGGTATACTTTCAAGTAATTTATTAAACTTCTTTCTTCTAGAAACATCTTTATATCCCGATTCTTCAAAGGCAAAGACTCTATCATCTGAATACTCTAGTTCAGGATGTTTAGCTAAGTAATCCATTAATGGAGCTCTTTGATGCTCAAAATCTTGGTCTTCAGTTGAAACTCTTAGGAGTAGTATAGCTTTCATAATCTATTATATATGACAGAATGTCAGGTAATACATAAGAATATTTATAATTCTTTTGATATACAGGAGAGATACAATCTATATTGGAGACATTATTAATATTAGGTTATTATTTGACTGAGAGTGAAATGAAAGAGATTGATGCTATTGGTGCAATTATAAAGGGTTATTCGGCTAAGTGAGGAGTTGCATAAGAGTCATACTATAAAAAATGGGTATTAGCGAAAAACTTCTCTAATTTAACTGAAGGCACTACCCTGAACACATGTTTTTATAAGTAGTATACTTGACAATAGTAATAAACCTTGTGGTTGTTATAGTATTTAAATGAAAATGGTGAAAATTTATGAAGAAAAAATTAACTAGAATAGAAGCTATAGTCTTAGATTACATTGTAAGGAATGTAAATGATGAACCTGAAGTTCAATTTCATGTATTCCAAGCGAAGGAGATATATGATTGGATAGTTAAGTTCAATGAATCCGTTGAGTTATATGAGGTTCGTGATGTATTAGCTCGTATTAGAGATAAGCTAAGTATTGATATTCAAGAAGAGAGTCCACCTGACCATGAATATATTTATGTTGTAAGATTACATCTTGATAATATAAGCAAATACAGAGAGCTTCTATTAAGTATGCAATTAGGTTTTATCGAAGATGATGCATTTATCGATTTTAACGATTTTACTTGTGAGATAAAGCTTAATGGTAATGTAATAATTGCAACACCACAGGCCGACGGTGAGAATTATAAAGTATTCAAGTACTTATTTGAGAATCCAAATAAGAAATTTACGTCCCTCGAACTCAAAAATAGTTTGGGTTTAACAGAACCGAAACCACTCCATAAAATAGTTGAAAATCTAAATTTCAAGGGTGAGCTAAAGAAAAGATTCTTCCAGGTTACAAAGGATACTATCATATTTCAAAATCGGACCATCCCTAAAGATTCCTAAAGTTCCCTAAATGTAACCAATACTCCCTCAAATCCCACTATAAAAGGGTTTTGCGCTTAAAATAGTGCATGACCCAAAGGAGTATAAAAGAAGATTCATCTGCTGACTTAAATAGAGTCAAAGAACTTTGTAAGATACTCTCTAGGGTCGTATCCGAACAAAATCTATCAATCAAAACTACCGATGATTGACACAGTTGCTTTTGAAGTCCCTTGGGTCAATACGTTTAGGATGAACACTAAAGGTAAGTGCGAGGTGCACTCTACAAATAAAGGTGCATTTCAGGTGGAAGAACTAAAGTTGAAATCTGAATTCGCTAGAGCTATGCCCTATATTCCCAGTAAGGTTTGTAAAAGAAGAAGACATAATGGGCGGAATAACCCAACAGTTTCGGCTTTGTTTATAGAGCTATCTCTACCTAAATTACTGTTTGAAGGCGAAAACATCTCTGAAATTACCGAGGAAAATTTTCAAAGCGCTTGTATTAAATTATTAGAGGTACTTAAAGACGAATACGGAATAGTGGGTATCAATATTGACCAGATATTAAATGCTAGTGCTTCAAGAATTGACTACTGTCAGAATATCTTTTTAGACTCACAATTTGAACTTGATTACTTCATCAGTCATGCTTTTAGGTCTCCGAAGTACTTAAGATATAAGAAATGTTCCATTGATTACCCTAACGAAGGTCAAAGCAGAACTTTCAGTACAAAAGGGTTAGGCTTACAAGGTATTTATTATGACA
>JAHDCA010000048.1 GCA_020630115.1 Candidatus Dojkabacteria bacterium
CCTTGACTTTTTTAGGGTATTTTGGTGGTTTTCGTACAAGTACGTCACTAATAGTGGGAGGAGTCTTAAGTTCTGGCGCAAGTCTTTTTGCTAATGCAAAGAAAGATCAAGCTCAGGATTTCGTTGATAACTTAATAGAATTAGAGGAAAGAAGATCGAAGGATTTCACAATGAGTGATAATTAGTAAGATAAACTTTACTTTCTTATTATTAAATCTGAAAATCAAATCCCTTTCCTGCTATAATATCCTATGCAAAATAGGCGTAATGGATTACTGGCTTTATCGATACTTTATAGTTTCTTTGTTTTTATCTCGAAGTCCTTTAACCTCTTTGAGGTAGGGGTTAATAGTGATTTTTTCACTTATCTGATTATTTCTTCAATATTGGTATATTTTTGGTTGTTCGTGATGTACGAATTCTCGATTAAGAAAACTGTCGTTATATACATCATTCCACAGGTTATCCTACTTCTAGCTGGAGAATTGATCTTTGCACATACATTCTTCGTGCGGAGTTTTGTTCGGAATTATGAGATTCTAAGCTTCTTAGCTTTGGTTTTACTATTCATGGGCTTGAATTATAGTGTTCTTTTAATGAGCAATATCTTTTATGTATCTATATATAAGAATATCCCGCTCAAACAGGTTGCTAAAACCGCATCATACATTGTTTCTTTGATCTCTATATATTTTTGGACTTTTAATGTTTTATCGTTTGAGAAAGTAGGGGTAGTGGGAACTATTCTCATCCTGAGTGCTATATATGGCTTTAATATCTATGTTCATCTTAGACATCTTGGCTTTACAAGTTATAAACTGCGCAGATATACGCTCTTGACTCTAATTATGCTCATCAATCTGTTGAATACTATACTATTTGTAGGGTTGAGACCTGAGCTTATAGCTTTAGTGCCTTTAAGTGGTTTCTTTGTGACTGTTGGCTATATTATGCACCGAAATGACAATGCTATCAGGTGGTACACGATCTTAGAATACCTTCTAATAATCGTAATTACTGTCTCTTTGAACTTTATCTTTAGGTAAAGTTAATTCTGACATACAGGTGGGAGAGGGGGGAGTGTGGAAAACTCCCGTGTTGGCCCATAGTAAACATCAGCCTATAGTAACCTGGCACTTGTTTCATATACTGCTAATCATATTTGTTCAATTAATAATGGGGTTAATATTAATTCTATATGCAAATTAATATTCATAATTAGATTTTAATAATCTTAATTCAGTCATAATTTCTCAAGTCATGATTTTCGCCTATTTGGCACGAAATGTTACTAGAAACGGGCTTTTTCTCATCGAGTATAATTACCCTTATATACGGTTAAGTAAGTCTGAGAGTGTCAAAAACCGTGATTTTTAATGCAACTTTATACGGTTTTTACTGTGTGATCCTAAGTATACTTCAGTGAAATAAAGCCTTAATTACTGAATTTATATGCATATAATTGCAAAATTAATATTTACCACTCTCCTATCATTTCACCTTGTTTATGAAACTTCTTGTGAAACATCTGGTAGGTAATTATTCTTATAACTTGATATACTTAGTATAGAAAATAATTTTTATGCGATTAATAAACGCTTTGGAGCTAAGTTAGCTATCAAAGTATGTACTCTATTTATATGAAACAAAGCTTCGAGTTCCCTAAACTGCCAAACCAAGATAAATTTCTCTTGGCATTACAGGCAGATAATTATTCTGAGCAGACATTACTAAGTTACGCGCGAGATCTTTGTATCTTTGCTCTGTTTATAAGTAAGCAAGGATTAGAATTTAATGATATTAAGAAAGATTTGATCTCTGAGTACAAAGGATATCTTCAAAGAGGCAAACACCTAAGTGATTTGGCTCAAGTACGAGGTTTAGCGGATGAAAAGGCCTTGGCCATGGGGTTTAATGAGGCTGTGCGCTCAGAGGGGTCTAGAAGCGACGATACTAGTTTGGGTACTGTGATCACACCTGGTGAAAAAGTAAGTTCAGAGTCCAATCAGGATCTTAGTGTAAATTCGCAAAATCAAACTCAAATCCTAACATCAGATGATAATTTATATTATCTTCAAGACATCTATCGAAAAGTTTACGGTTCTCTGGGACGACTTTCCAGGATGAAACTTTCAAAGGAGAAAAATCTTAGTAAAGGTCTGAGTCCTAAGAGTATAAATCGTATGCTTTCGGCATTACGCTCATTTTTGAAATACCTTATCGAGATCGATATAGAGATACCTCTTGCTCCAGATGCGATAAAGATGGTTAAGACTGTTAAGGGCGCTAAACAAATTGCTGAGTTTGAGCAGCTTGTAAGCCTTGTTGAGGCACCTATGCTGTTTGAGCAGGATGTTCGTATAGCTGTACGTAATCGATGCATGTTAGAGGTACTATTTAGCACTGGTATGCGAATTAGTGAGTTAACAGGTTTGAATCTTGAGCAAATAAACGCTGAGGGTAAGCTATATATCCTCGGTAAAGGCAAAAAGCAACGCTTTGTGTACTTAACGCCGCGTGCGATGTCCTGGGTTAATGAATATCTTAAATATAGACTAGTTTATGGTAATACTGAATTTGGTGGCTCGAAAGACTCTTCAGGGGCTTTAGATGATGATAATAAGATGTCAGGTGTCGAAATATTAAATAAGCTTGAAGAATTTACTAGTAGCGATGGAAATGATAGTCGGAGTCTAGTCGGAGTTGCACATAAAGCAACTGGGCAGAAAATTTTTGACCTTGATGATAATTCGACTGGCGGAATAGGAAATAATGACGAGTTTGATGAGAATGGCCGTGAAACATTCTGGGGTAGCGAGGATGTTTCATCAGAAGATATGCAAGATAAAGATGACATATCTGACCCTTTCGCGAATAATCTTGATAATTACGAGATGGAATCTAATCCTATGAAGTACATTGGCATGCTTGAGAAATTCAAGTTCTCTGGCTACATCGAAAAATACGCCTCCCCTGCTCTGTTCATCTCATTTGGTGGCCGTAAAGCAGGCAACCAGATTGCAACAAATACTTTTCAAGAAAAAATCGCTCAATATAGACGTCGCCTAGGCATAGTAGTTCCTACCTCCGCCCACTCTCTTCGTCATGGATTTGCCACTTTCTTAGCTGAGAACGGCGCCCCGGCCACTGCTATTCAGGTGTTACTTGGTCATGAGTCGCTGCAAACAACGACGAGGTATGTTCATGCGAGTGATAAGTTCGCGCAAAGGGTGCATCAGGAGAGTCATCCGTTGGGTTGAGGTTTACCTAGTATTTGCTATATTTATTGTATGCTTGAAACATTATCCAGTAGCCCTGAAATTTCAGTCGACCCGAATGAAAAAAAACAACCTTTAAAAACAGTATCTAGAAGTCATAAGTTACCTGACCCGATTGATTTAACACCCATATCTGCAGAACTACCTAGATACGCTGGAGATAATGAGTATAAGAACTCGTTTCAAGGTCTACCAAAAGTTACTGAGATGATTGATAGATTTAGGGATATGCCCCCATTTTCGAAAATAGTATTCTGGACAGGTTTTGTAACACCTTTTGCCGCAATAGCTATTGGGAGTGCCTTTTTATTCAATATGAGTTTTAATTATAGAGACATTTTTGCACCACCTGAAGTGGATGAACCTTTATCAGAGCTTGTAGCTCCTGTTGAAGCAAGAGATAGTTTGATACCTGAAGTTATTACCATCGGGTCGGAAGAGTTTGAGGGTATTCATCTCGAGCGTGATTCTGATAAGTTACCTGACGAGAATGGTGATTTTAGGACCCGGGCTGAGTTATTGAGTTCTGAAGATTATATTCCTATATTTGACTCTGGAATGGTTGAGAATATTACTAATGAAGGTGGCTCAACTACTAGATTAGAATTTGGCGGAACCAATCCTAAGTCAGGTGAGATGAGTTTCCATAGCTTTGATGAGCATGAGGTAACTGGAGAGTTAGCTGTAATTCAACCAGGCTCTTGTATTGTCCATTCTTTGAATTTAGGTGCAGGGGAATATGGTCAGCAGGATATTGAAAGCTATAATAGACCCGAAGATCAGCTTGTTGATTTGACTGCTAATAGGATGGATCAACTTGATAAGATAGTTAACGCGATTGTTAGTGCGGATAGAATTGTTCAATTAACACCGATTGTAGAAGATCATTCTGGAGATGTATTTATGGGGAGTTCGGCAGTTCTGGATAACCTTTGTCACTTTGAACTAGCCATGGACTCTAATCATATAAAAGTGATTTTAAGTCTTTTGGGCGATACAATCGTTTTTAAGAATGGTCAGTTACAATTCGCAGAGCATATACAACTTGATATTGATGGTAATCCTATTGAGCGAATTTCTTTCCAAGATGAACATTATCATATGGGTCCATCAGCAATCACTGTTGATGGTGAAACTCTTGATCTAATACATAGGACTACAATGAATGTATTAACATACTTTAATAAACTTAATGAATGGGGCTTTGAGATTGAAGGGTATTATGGACATCGCGAAACTTATACCTCAGATAAATACGCTACTATATATCCTGCAGAAGACCCCTCAGCCGAATATATGGATTTGTTAGCCTTATATGGAGTGTTTTATGAAAACAGAGTATTTGTGGATGAGGCAGGTAATCCAAAGAATTGGATTAATATTCCTTCTCAAGTAACTGCTCAGAGTGAAACATCAGATCAAAATCGTTCAGATACCTTAAAAGAAGAAGTTTCAGTTCAGGAAGTTGAGACTTCTGAAGGAGTGTCTGTAGGTAAAGATGAAGTGATAGGAGAACTTACTATTCAGGGCGGTGAGAACTTTTATAACCTTGTTGGTGAAGGTCTATACTATGATATCCAGGCAGGTAAGTATAATGTCTTTAGAAAAGACTATGCTACTGGTGAGTGGGTTTTAATTGAGGATATAATTGAATTGGATCATTTACTTGTTGGTGACGAATTGATGGTGACTCAAAATAGTAACCCGTAAGTAAATATCATTTTTTTGAAATAGTTATCAGATGAAGCTAATAAGCTTAGCTACTTCATCAATGTCAAATGGAGTAGCAGCATCTAAAGTGTGTCGATTGTCAGCTTCCGCCCTAGCCTTTTCCTTTTTAGCTTCATTTAATACTCTGGAAGGTGCTACTACTTGTCTAATTTTACCCAAAACATCTGTAGGTTTTACAGGTGACAATTTCCTTGAAGGTGATCGGCTATGCGGGAAATGTAACATAATATCTCCTTTTGAGCTGACTCCGATTTGTATAAAATTAGGATTCGTAGCGTCATTAAAATCTACATTTCCGTCTAATTTCTTCTGATCATCAAAAAAGGTCGTGAGTTTGTCCGTTTCGAGATGGCCATTATTATAGGCTTCTGCGGTTGTAGAGTTGGGGTCGACCTTATTATGAGGAATGTTCTTCCCATCTACATCATGATATGAAAGTGGAAATTGGAAAGTATATAGTTCTCCTGTCCCGAGCATAACTACGATTTCACTGGTTTTTTTTGTTGCAATAAAATCACCTTTATCATTCGCAATAGGTGTTGACTCAAGGATAGGCGATTCGAAGATTATTGCTCTAGTTGAAATTTTTTCTCCTGCAATCTCCCTATGGTCAATAAATAGTGTCTCTGCTGTGTAAGGTTGCTTAACAAGTTTGTCATAAATTTGCTTTAAATGTTCTAAGTTTGAAAGTTGAGGTCCTGTTTCAGTTGCTGAGGCAGTCTGGTAAGCGGCTGTTATTGCTTCTAACTTACCTCCTAATGCTTGCATACCTCCGGGTTCTCCAACTTTAGGTGTTGGTTCAGTATTTTCTTGGAATACTGAAACTTCAGCTGTTGGTGAACCAGTATGGCTTGGTACTTGATTTGTTTTTAATTCAACAGGGTTGTGTGTTACAGTTGTCTCAAAATGTTTCATATATAAAGATATAAGTATTTACATAATAAATCAAGTACTGATTGACTTAGTGCTAAATATAATTAGAATAAGAACAAGATTAATTTGAAGCTTAAGTATATGTTTAATAAAAAATTAGTAAATAACCTTTATGACACATTACTCCTTGGAATTCCGATCCTTCTTTTCTCATGGGTTGGATTGTTAGGATTTTATTTTTTTGAGAAAGGAGAAAATATTGATGTTGGAAAATTTGGAGATGCTTTTTGGTGGTGGATTGTAACAATATCGAGTGTTGGTTACGGTGATATTACACCAGTAACAATTGCTGGTAGGCTTTTTGGAGGGGTTGTGATAATTAGTAGCTTCTTGATATTAGGTCTTGTAGTTGCTGAATTCAGTGCGATTATTAAGTTGCTGACTCACAAGAAAAAGTATGGCCTGGATACTTATAAGGGCAAGGATCATTTTGTGATTTTAGGTGAAAACTCTCTTCTTGCAGGTTTAATTGAGCATTTTAAAGATGAATATCCTGATGAACAACTAGTCATTGTGACTGATAAGTTCTCCGAGAATCACTACAAAGGGGTGAGTTTCATAAAGGGAGATCCGAAAGATCCATATGTTTTAGATCAGGCAAATATCTCTAATGCCTCTCTTGTGATAGTTCTTGCTGACGATCAGGTCAATAACCCTGATGCCTATACTTTAGTAATCAGTGATATGGTAGAAAAAGTGAATAGGAATGTTACAACCATCTCTGAGTTAACAGATGAAAGTTACAAAAAACTTTTCGAGAAATCTCAGCTTGATTTCTTCGTTAGTGAGAAGAGCTTACTTTCAGATTTAGATAATTACGATGATATCTTTGAGATTATCCGAGGGAAGTTGGGTTAGGTACTTAACTGTACAATTCTGGTTTTAAGGTTATGGTAAAGTCGTTTCTAAGGCACCTTCTGTAATAACGACATTGCCATCACTATCAACAACTGCAGTATCTACTCTAACCAGTCTTCCATTGTCATCAGGGTCAAAGAAATATTGAACCATCCCTTCTTTATCAGTAACTATATTTACAACTCTGTACTGAGTACTTTTCTGAACGAAAGTAATCATATTGGCTCCTTTGAAAGCATCTTTATTCCCTTGATAATACAAGAGAAAATCTCTGAGATTATGACTGACTTCTGATGTTATGAAGGTAGAATCTAAGGTCGTACCTTCAGGATACCCTGAATGTTGCGCGAGTAGCATGGCATCTTGAGAAGAACCCTTCACTT
>JAHDCA010000049.1:0-2249 GCA_020630115.1 Candidatus Dojkabacteria bacterium
CACTAGCAAATCTTTTAACTAATGGTACGAAATTTAACAAATGAATAAATATGAATCTAAAGTTATCATTATGAATTATATGAGCCTTCTCATGTAAGATTACAGACTCTAGCTCTTCGGAATTAAGGTTCTTAACAAACCACTCTGATATATAAACTTGTGGTTTTATGTAGCCATTTATGAAGGCTAGCGGTTTGTCTGACCTGAAGAAATTTACATCATCATCTTTCATATAAACATCCAAGCTACTCACAAACTTCCTAGTCCATAGCAGAGAATAAATAGTTTTTGCTATACCAGCGAAGAAAGTTAAGACTATCACTACTAAGAATATTGGGAGAAGAATTGTCTCAATTCCATTTACGCTACCAAATGAAGATAACTGTTCATAACACTGCTCTTTTACGAGTTCAAAAGCGTACATCAAGTCTTTAGAATAATGATTAGTTGTAACTTGGTATAAGAAGTATATAAGTCCAAGTACTAGAATATAACTACTTGATAAAATGAGAAATGAAAGATTGCTAAGTTGTTTGAAAGTTAAGTTAATCTTCATTGTCTTTAACGTATTTACGGAGTAATTCTAAAGACTCCTCATCTTTGGATATTTCTTTGTATAGTGTTGGGACAAGTAGTTCACCGAAGTTATCAAAAAGTGATTTGATGTGATCACTCATATTTTTTTTAACAAAGTCTTTTTTAGTAACTAGTGCTTTATAAAAGTACGTTTTACCTTTTTTTTCACGTTCTAGATAACCTTTCTCTGTTAAGATCTTCATAATAGTCATTATCGTTGTATATGCGTGTTCTTTCTCACCGAGTACTCTCCGAACTTCAGCAGGCTTTAAAGGATCCTTAGATGCCCATATAGTATTCATTATCTGTTGTTCAACTTTTCCTAGTACTTCTTTTTTCATATTGATTATATTTTATAACTTACTATTATGAATTACCCTAATTTAATTACTACTTGAGCAACCCTCCACACTTTCTTCTACTTCCATTATTCTACTCTCGCTCACATATTCAGGGTTAAATTTTTCTGTACTATCATTCTCAACATCTACAACTATAGAGTCAAAGCTATTGATAGTTTCGTTCAAGGTCTCATCAGATACCTTTTCTCCATTAAGGTAAACATCATAATCCCGTTCAAGTAAACCTTCTATCTTTAAGCTTTCAAATAGATTTACCCAAGTAACACCTTCTGCATGGATATGAGCTATATCACCATCATTATTATGTAGATGAACTTTGTCTTCTACCCTGATCTCAGTCTTATCATCAAGCCCACATGGACTAAAGTAAACGTACTCTGCTCCTGAGAAGTCTAATAATTGATTTTCCGAATAAATCTTAAAACCAGCATGCAAATGCACTTCTTTCTCTTCCTCTTTATTAAAGATAATTAACAAAGAACCCAATCCTCCAATAAAAGCCAATATAAAGGTGAAGAATATAAAGTCTGAAATATACTTATTTTTCTGAGTTAAGCTTTTTACTCTTAAACTATTACTTACAACACTTACAGAACTCATCGCCATAGCAGCACTAGCAATAATTGGTGATAACAGGACATTAAATGGTAGGAAAAGTAGACCAGCTGCAATTGGTATTCCGATTAGATTATATCCAAATGCCCAAAATAGATTCTGCTTAATAATTTTCATCGTTTGCTTTGAAACTCTGATAGACTCAACAACTTTGTCTAATGTACCTTTCACCAAAACAATATCTCCAGAATCAATAGCCACGTCAGTTCCTGTACCCATAGCAATACCAATATCAGCTTGAGCTAGTGCAGGAGCGTCATTGATCCCGTCACCTACCATAGCTACATATTGATCGTCATTTAAGCTTTCTTGAAGTTCTTTAATAGCCTGAGCTTTTTCACCAGGTAGTACATCAGCTATGACTTTGTCTATACCAATTTGTGAAGCGATCTTTTCAGCTGTTTGCACATTATCACCGGTAAGCATTACACACTGAATTCCCAAGTCATGTAAGTCTTTTATGGTCTTTGGTGTATCTTCTTTAATAGTATCTGCTATAGCAAACACTCCTTTGGATTCCTTTCCTATTGAGATTATTCCAATAGAGTTACCAGCACTAGTCATTCTATCGAGTGCTTTGTTTAGTGATTTTGAAATAGTTACTGATTCTTCATTCATTAACTTTAGGTTTCCAATAAGAACCTCTTGTCCTTTTACCGTTGCAGATATACCTCTTCCTTCGACAATCTTAAAATC
>JAHDCA010000049.1:2259-7126 GCA_020630115.1 Candidatus Dojkabacteria bacterium
TAACGGTACTTACAGTGTCCAATTTATCCTTTACATACTCAACCATAGCTTCAGCTAATGGGTGTTCTGAGTTCTTCTCAAGACTGTGAGTGATTGAAAGTATTTGGTCGTAATCTTCACCTTTTTCTAATTCGAAATCTACTACTTCAGGCTGTCCTTTTGTTAAAGTTCCTGTTTTATCAAAAACAATTGTATGTATCTTGTGTGCTGTCTCGAGTGCTTGTGCATCTTTGATCAAAATACCTTTCTTAGCTGCTTTACCTGTTCCAACCATTATTGCAGTCGGAGTAGCTAAACCTAAAGCACATGGGCAAGCAATAATGAGTATTGTAGTTGCAATATAAAAGGCTAGTTGTACGTTAGAAACATCCTCAGGTAGTATTCCCAGTGCAGGTGCTATTAGTAACCAAAATATAAAAGCTAGTATTGCTATGACTACAACAATTGGCACAAAGATTCCTGAGATTTTGTCAGCAAGCTTCTGAATAGCTGCTTCACTAGCCTGAGCTTCTTCGACCATTTTGATTATCTGAGAAAGTGTTGTCTCAGAGCCAACTTTAGTTGCTTCAAATTGAAAGACACCTGTTTTGTTTATAGTTGAACCAATAACAGAGTCTCCTGCTTTTTTAGTTACAGGTAATGACTCTCCTGTAACCATAGATTCATCAAGAGTTGAGGAACCTTCTCTAATGACTCCATCAACAGGCACCTTCTCACCGGGTTTTACTACGACTATATCACCTTTAAGTACTTGCTCAAGTGGTATGGTTAATTCTTGACCATCTCTTACTACAGTAGCGTCTTTGGCTTGTAGTTTCATTAGACTTTTCACCGCTTCTCTTGTTTTTCCTCTAGCTCTTGCTTCTAATAATCTTCCTACTAAAATGAAAAAGACTATAAAGACAGCTGCCTCATAAAACACGTCAACTTCAGAATGAGATCTTTCAAATAGACTAGGTATGAATGTTACTACAGTTGAGAATATCCATGCTGTCAAAGTACCTAGCACTACAAGTGAATCCATGTTTGCACTTCTTACCTTCAAGGCACTCCAAGCACTTTCAAAGAATTGTTTGCCACCTATAAAAAGAATAGGTGTAGCGAGTATAAACTGTAGAACAAATACAAATGGAGTCTTGAATCCAAATTTTGCAACTTCTAGCTCACCAAAAAACATCATCATAGAATCTGCTTTACCTGCAAACGTTAAGCCCATCCAAACCATCATTAACATAAAAGGTACCGTGGCAATAGCAACCCAAGTCACCTTTTTCTTTAAATCGTTATATTCCTTAACTTTCCTGTCCTCAATTTCATCTTCTTGCGAGTGATTACTTTTACTTTCAGCTACTGACTCAATGATTAGTTCATAGTCTCCAGCACTTGCTACAGCTTTTTGTAACTCATTTAAATTTGTAATACCTGGATCATAGGTAACATTTATCTTCTCAGACGCGTAGCTAACGCTAACTTCCTGTACTCCTTGGACTCTAGAGACCATTCTCTCAATTAGATTTTTACAGGCCGCACAATGCATACCTATTATTGGGTGTGTTTCTTGTTTCATTATTATTGTTTACTAAGATATTAGTACATTATATACTTAGGGGTATACACATAGGTCAAGTGAAATTTTAAAAATAATGTACGCAAATGAAGTAATTAAAAAGTGTAATGTAACAAGAGATACTCTTAGGCACTATCTTTCAGTAGGAATATTAGAAGAACATCGTAATCCTGAGAATAATTATCGAATATATTCAAAACAAGATATCGAAATTGTTAACTTCGTAAAAAATGCAAAAAAGATAGGTATGTCTCTACAAGAAATTAAGACAGTAGTTAATGATTTACGTAAGTCTAAATGTAAGCATAAAGCCTTCACACCCTATCTATATAAACAGATTGAGATAATTGAACAGAAAGAAAAAGAACTGGATCAAGTTAAGGCTTCTATAAAGGAAACTTTAACTGCTATTCAGAACAAGGACTGTGAAGTTAAAGAGGAACCTTTTAGTTTTTAGTTGAAAATAATATTTACAGATATTACAATCTACTAATATTTTAGTAGATCTAATTATGAATAAGAATATTCTTTTAGGATTAGTTTTAGTAATTGGCATTACTGCAACGGTGTATTTGTTAGGTAGTAGCTCAGATGATATAGATTCAAATTCTTTGGAAACTCAAGTTACTCAAGAATCTAATACTGCCAATCAAAATACTCAACAGGAAGTTAATACAGAGACTAGGATAGAATCTGAAGAAAATAGTGATGGAGTCTATAAAAGTGAGATTGAATATGATGTACCACAAAGACATGTAGAATCAATTGAAGTTGAGATAACTATTGAAGATGGTATTGTCACTGAATTAAAAAATACTCATTCAAAAACTTCCGAGGATTCAGTCTATCATCAAAATGACTTTGAAAATGCTATTACAGATCAAGTTATTGGTAAGAAAATCGAAGAGATAGAACTTTCAAGAGTTGGTGGTGCCTCACTAACTACAGGTGCTTTTAATCAGGCTTTGGATGAGATAATGGAGCAGATATAGAATTACTCTTAATTTCTCGATAAATCAAATAGGTCGCGATTAGAATACCAGTTATTGCAGGACTTAAACCTTTCCAATCCCAATACTCGCAGTGAAAAAATCCAAGATAAAACAGAGGTAAAAAGAATTCATCAACAATTAAAGCCATTCCTATGGATGTAATCTTCGAAGCATAAATAAATGAATTCTTTGAAAAATACCCAATTGCAACTAAAAGTACTCCAAAGTAATAATGATGCAAGGAGTCTTGATACATAACATCAGAATTTACAAAGTCTTGAGAAAAAGTAAAAAGGTAAAGTACTACTCTTATAGAAATTATAGTCAGTACGAAAAGTATTAGATCCTGAGCATACCTACTCAATCTCCATTTCATATTCTCCTGCATTACTTACGACTGTTGCAATTTCATTAACTTGATTTTCAAATGACTGAGGTACTATAACGATCTCTTTCTTCAAATCTACAGTACATCCTTCAAATCCAGCATCTTCAAGATCCATTTCTATAATCTTTTTGCAGGCTTCGCAATGAGTACCCGATATTTTATATTCTATAATTTTCATAATTTTGAATAACTTATCTATATAGCTTTTACATTTAGTACGCCCATTCCCATCCAGCAAGTAATTGTGTAATCTCCTGGTTTATCTGCTTTTATAACAGTCTCCTGTGTGTCTCCGTCTTGTCCCATTTGTATACTTCCATTAAATAAGCTATTACTTATTAGTGAACTCATACAACCTGATGCACCAGCATTTTCAGTCTTAAGAACTACATCCTCTCCAGCAGGTATTGTTATCTGAGAAGGCTCAAACCCAAAACCAAGCACATCAACTTCAATTGGATCACCACTTAGAGCAGGAGCTGCAATATTTTGCTCAGAAACACTATTTACTTGTCCTGAGTCATCTTTAGTTACTAAGTAAAAGAATCCTAATAGAGGTAGTACAAGGATTGCTATAAACACATACACTGTGTTTTTTCTCATTTGAATTTCCATAATTTTTATAAAGATAAGTTTAAATATTATTAAATTCGTAATTCCACGGTAAGACAATTTCACTATAATCAGTGAGCAAGCTAACTAGGAAGATTGCAAAGCCTAAGAAGATAAGAGACCTAAGTATTTTAACTCCAACATCATTAGTTTCCCTTATCTTTCTGAAATTCTGAATCATCAGTGAAATAATAGATACAAAGACTAGTCCGAATATACCGAGCTCAATCATTCCATCAAAGGTTTTGAGTATTCGAAAGTTTGGTAACCCAAGTACTACAAATTGACTTTGTATATTATATAGACCAAAGAAGATTACCAGGTAACCAGCAACTTTACTAAACATATCACTGAAACTTACACTCTTATCAGAATAGATGCTTAAACCTGAAATCATCGCTAACGAAGGTAAAGTACCCAGTGCAAACAAGAACATAACGATAGCTCCTTGTATGAAGTCACCCGTCACTAATGCCACTGCCTGAGCCAGTGTAGTAAATCCACAAGGTAAAAAGAAAGTTAAGCCACCTGACAAAAACGGAAACCACTTGCCCTCAAAGTTACTTTCATCTGCAATAGATCTACTCATAAATTTAGGAAGCTTTATTGATACATCTTTAAATCGTCTCCAGCCAATCATTTGCCCTCCAAGTGCAAACATCAATACACCTACAGCAATCACAAGCATAGCATTTACTTCAAGTGTAAGTTTGAAAAAATTCCCTATAAGTCCTAGTAATCCACCAAGTAACGGATAGAATGCCAAACGTCCTAGGTTAAACATTAGATATGGTAGAGACTTCTTGGTTACATCTTGCTCTTCTTGATTGTAAAGCCTGTTCCATTGCTTAGACATTGAAAGTAGTAAGCCTCCTACAAGAGAGGCACAACTTGAGAAGCCTGCTACTAGTCCAGTTACAATTATCACCAGGTATGAACTTGCAGACCAGTCAGCATTCGGACTCATCAGTGCTTCTATACCTGTGGTCTGTGCACCGGAATTCTTAAGAAACTCTTCTAGTAGGAAAAATCCAAATAGAATTAAAGTAACAATGCTAAGTATCTTAAAATTTTTAGCAACTTTCTCCTGGTTAATAATGAAACTACCATTCTCATCAAACTTAATTGCTGGATTCTGAGAATCTATTTGTTCTGTCGAAAATATGTAATCATCACTTGCAAACTCTTGATTTAGTTTTTCTAAGTCAGGTTCTTTACCATCATAGTATAGAGTGATCTTTCCATCGGATAGTGAAGCGTCAACACTGTCTACACCTTTAAATTTCTTAAGAACTTTCTTCTCTATAA
>JAHDCA010000050.1 GCA_020630115.1 Candidatus Dojkabacteria bacterium
ACTCAAGAGCCTTAAGATTTTCAATAATTTCTTCTGATTCTGAATGATCTTCAAAGATCATTTTTAATACATCAGAATATTGATATCTTTTTTCTACCTGAACCTCTAGCATAGCCGAGGATTATATCACACTATAAGATACCAACTAGCCTATTTACTGTTATTCTCTGAGTAAGTATAGATAATCCAGTACTTCTTAATCGAATTCAGTGATATTGAAGTGATAGCGTAACCCAAAGTTGGCAGTAAAGCTGAGATGAATGGGCTTTCAATATTGAGAATATACATCAATATGAGCATTATTAGATAGTTCATAAAGATAACTAAACCATGCTTCAAGACACTTGTATTCCAATCCTGCTGAATTTTTAATGTTCTTATATCATCATGCAAAGTGTCTAGCTCTTTCTTAAGACTAAATAGTTCCTGTTCCATATATATAGAATATCAAAAAAAAGAAACGCTTTCATCCAAGTACTTTTGCCAGTTTATTTAATTAGTATCTTCAAATCTTTGTCCCAAAATTGTATGAATATTTCATTTGAACATCCTTTTAACTCAATTATTCATATCTTCGAAATTGTATTCGTAAAACACAACCTTCCCTTGCATAAAGTTCTTCAACTGGGGAGTAAATCTCTTATAGCTATATAGAAATCTGAAAATAGTTTGACATAAATATGAGAGGAAATTCAGAGGTATAAACAGAAAGTTACGACTGCTATCTACTTGTGCATATTTTGTATCTATGACTAAGCCGAATCTTCGCATCCAATGATTTTCAGCTAGAACTTTCAGATAGTACTCGCTATTGTAAATTGGGATCATGTATATAAACTCATGCAAAGAATAGATATTTTTATTTACTTTAGAAAGCGCTCTTTCTTCTACAATAAAATTCGGACAAAATTTTAAGTGAGTATTAGCAATCCTTGACCTCCTTAATTTAAATGTAAAAAGATTACCAAGCATTAGTAGTAATCTATATAACCACGCAGTGTTATTGCGAACCACTATATATAAGTCGATGTCATCGCCGACTTGATACTTACCAGAAGCTACTGAGCCTGTAATTCCTATGAACTTAACAAATCCCCTTAAATAAATATAACCTAAGTTATCAATTGCATATGAGATAGCGAAGTTCGTTTCCTTTGTATTCTTAACCTCGTTTGAATTATCGAATTTGTGCCCCTCTTCACGGAAGAATTTGGATATAGTACTTTTCGATAAACCTAAACCCATACTCTTTCTTATCTTGTACAAAGAACTTAGGGTATCTGATACAATGTTATTAGCCATTTAATCGATGATACAATGAAACAACACGCTATTCCACAAAATGTATTAGACGTAGAATTCAAGTTATTTGGTTTCTTTACTATAAAGGAATTCGTTTACCTCGCAGTAGGGCTTGGCTCGTCGGGTTTAGTCTTTTATTCATGGACCAACACTCTTGCCAATAGACCTGGTCTTCCTGGACTTGTGGCAATACCTATTGGGATAGTCTTGCTTTTACTCACAATATTTATTGTGTTCATACCTGTTAATGATATGAAGGCAGACAAGTTTCTCTCAAACTATATCCGAGCTATACTTGCTCCGACTTTAAGGATATGGCGAAATCGAAAGTTTGATGAGAAGCTAGACCAAATCACAAAAGCAAGAGCTGCACAAGTTACAACTGGCACAATGGACAGAAGCGTCACTGACTCCTTAGACCCGGACTCGCCAGCTAGTATAAAATCAGTAGGTCTTGCCAAAGAATTAGACACATTTGAGAGTAAACAGACACAAGCTATAGATGCTGAGGAGCAGGAAAGATTAAATCAATTAGAAGCTCAGATTAGTCAAATTGACCCAGCTACTCAAAACAACAAAACTGAAGATCAAGTTAGTATAGAAAGATCTGAAAAAGTTGATCAATACGAAACTTCAACAGCAACTGAATCAATAAATTCAGTTTTAGATTCTTCAACGAAAATAAGCTTAGAGGCTGAATCGACTCCTCCAAGCCAAAGTAATGTACAAGCTACCCAAAGAGTTATAATTGTTAATCAAGATACAATTACAAAGTATCAATTAGACTTAGCGAATTTCTCCCCTAATGCCAACACTTTGAATTTCTTCGTATGCGACATCAACAATACTCCCCAAACCAATGTTGAATACCTTATTGCATTGAATGGCAAGCTAGTTACTGAGGGTAAAACTGATGGTAATGGCTGGTTAACATCTTCAGAGTTACCTGATGGCAATTATCATGTCGTTTTCAAATCTGTTAATATGGATATACCAATTGTAGATTTTGATTTGAGTAAAGATTCAAGTCGACCAATTAAGGTTTTAGCTCTAAACAGAAATGGCTGAACAAAAACAAAGACAAAGAAAAAATAGACACAAAGTTAAAGACTCAACCCAAGATCACCTGGAGATTTTGGATATCATCGATGATGTTCTAATAACTCGTAATGGTGGTGCAGCAATGATTCTTCAAACTAACGCTGTTAACTTCGACCTACTTTCTGAATACGAACAAGATAATAAAATCTATGCTTTTGCAGGTTTACTTAACTCATTAAATTTCCAAATCCAAATCCTCGTAAAAACACAAAGGATTGATATTACCAACTATCTCAAATACCTTGATAAGAAGAAGCAATCTAAGATGTCTGCTGGATTAGCAAGATTGTTAGATATCTACTATGAATTCATCCAAAACCTTATTGTTACAAACGACGTTCTAGACAAAAATTTCTATATCGTAATCCCCTACAACCCCGCTGTCACCCTAGGTAAAGCAAAAATGAAAAGAAGCCGTAAGGCTGAGAATGCTGAGATCGTAAATTTCGATAAAGAAAAGTTAGTTGAGAAAGCCCGCTTCTTCTTACATCCCAAAAGAGACCATCTGATGAAACAACTTAGCAGAATGGGTCTAGATGCGGAAGTTGTAGAATCCGAAGAGTTGATTCAAGTCTTCTACGAAATATATAATCCTAGTATCGACGAATAATGAATGACGATAGATTCCGAAAACAACCAGCGAAGTCAGCTTTGTCAAAGAAGTTTGAAGATAAGGCTAACAAACTAAACCCTCTTAAAAATGACAAGATTGAAAAGATCAAAAAAGAGGTCAGACAAGATCGCGAAAAGGCAAAAAGATTAAAGGATTCTGAAAGATTCGAAGAAACCAAGATAGATGAGAAAAAAAGAAATTTCGGTCCCCTTCAAGGTATAGTTGATGTATTTCAAAACCTAAGAAAACCTAAAAGTGCTAAAGAAAGAGAAAAGTCGAAAAAGGAATTGATAGAGAAACGGGAACAATTAGTTGAAAAGGTTGAGGGTTTAGCTGTTAGAGATATTATTGCGCCTCTAGAGTTAGAAATCGACTTCAAGGATATCGTTCTTGAAAAGACATATCACAGGACATATTTTGTTAGTGGTTACCCTAGGTTTGTTGGGCCTAATTGGCTCTCACCAATTATTAACTTCGAACACTCTCTAAGGATAAGTTCCTTTTACTACCCCGTCCCTACTGCAGAAATTCTTAAAAAACTTAAAAAGAAAATTGGTGAGATGGAAGCAACTCTTTACAGTCAGATGGAGAAAAGAAAAGTTGTAGACCCTTCCATGAAAGTTGCACTTACCGATGCTCAACAGATGCAAGATGCTATCGCTGAAGGTACTGAAAAGTTTTTCCACTTTGCAATGTACATTACTATTGAAGCAGAGGATAAAGATACTCTTGATAAGATTGGTAAAAATGTAATCAATACCTTGGCTGCTGTTAATGTACAAGCAAGGGCAGCATGGCTTCAGCAAGAACAAGGTTTTATTAGTACCCAACCTCTTGGAGTCGACAAACTTTTCATTACAAGGAATATGGATACGACCTCACTTGCAACGACTTTCCCATTTGTAACTTCTGAACTGACTATGGATCACGGAATCATGTATGGAATTAACCAACATAACAATTCATTAGTAATATTTGATCGCTTTGAGATGGAGAATGCAAACGCAGTTGTATTCGCAAAGTCAGGTGCAGGTAAATCGTACTTCATCAAATTAGAGGCTGTTCGGAGTATGATGATGGGAGCAGAGCTTATAATAATCGACCCAGAGAGAGAGTATGAGGATTTATGTGCCGCAGTTGAAGGTAGTTATATCTCATTTTCACAGGGTAAAGGTGATAAGATGAATCCTTTCGAACTTTCTGGGCTAGGAGATGAAGATGATGATGAGTTAAGAATGAAGATTCTAGCTTTACAAGGATTTTTCAAAATTATGCTTGGTGGTAATCTTACAAATGTTGAGCAATCCATACTGGACCGGGCATTACTTTTGACTTACAGGGAAAAAGGCATCACTCTAGATCCAAAGACACAACGTAACGCTGATTACCCTCTTTTAGAAGATTTATATAAAGTACTAAAAGGTATGTCAGATCCTGAAGCTAGAAATATGTCTAGTAGGCTTGAAAGATTTATTATCGGTAGTGGCGCAGGTGTTTTCAATGAGAGAAGTACAGTATCTCTTAATAACCCATTCACTGTATTCTCTATTCGTGATATGCCCGAAGAGCTAAAACCTATGGCGATGTACCTTATGCTTGATTATATTTGGACTAAGGTTAGGCTTGATAAGAAAAGAAGAATCCTTATCGTTGATGAGGCTTGGTACATGATGCAAAGTGAAGACTCAGCTAAATTCATGTATTCAATTGCAAAAAGAGCTCGTAAGTATTATCTTGGGCTTTCAACGATCACCCAGGATGTAGATGACTTCCTTAAAAATGACATGGGACGAGCAATTGTAACTAACAGTGCTATGCAATTCTTAATGAAGCAGAGTCCTTCTGCTATAGATAAGCTAGTACAAACTTTCAACTTATCACAAGGAGAATCACAATTCCTTCTAAATTGTGAAAAAGGTTCAGGACTTTTCTTTGCTGGTGCAAATCATGTTGAAATCCAAGTTGTATCAAGTCAAGCAGAGCACGAATTAATTACAACTGACCCTAAAGATCTTGAGAAGATGAAAGAAAGCGGATACATGGTCAACGACCCTAATGATACACGTTCAATCCAAGAGCTATCTATGATGTACTCTCCTGACGTCTCACAAGCATCAAACAAAGCTCAAGTTGATATTGAGTCTGAGAGAACAGCTCTAAGGAGATCAGTTACCGAGCGAAAGTCTGAAATCAAAGACCTAATGAAAAAAAGGATTGATTTAAATAGTCCTGACAGTCCAGAGGCAAACGCGCAGTTTAAGACATCAAGTCCAATATTAGAAGCTACAGAGGGATACACTGCTAGTGGATATAACCCACAAACTGGTGAGTTCAAAGGAGCTGATGGTCAAACCGCAGCTTACGGTTCTCTTACTGATAAAATCGCAGCAGAGCGTAAATCCTTAAAAGGAGATCGTACACATATTACACCGCAAGGTATTATTGGTGATGATGAAGATATCTAGAGATGGACGATAAGAAAAACCAAGAGATAGAAGTTTCGGAGGTAGAAAATTCAAGTAAATCTCAAGAAGTCGATGATTTAAGCTTATTAACTTCAAAAAATAGTGCTCTTAAGAAGCCTAACCTTGCCAAACCTCCAAAAAAACTTACAGCACAAGAGCAGCATATAGAAGAGATCAGTCGACAGTTTAGAAAAGGCTCAACACTCAGAAATCCTTTTAGAGGTCATTAACTATCTTAGCTAGATAGTATATTTCAGCCCCTAACAAGAACCAATATTCTATAACTGGTTTACCGCTAGCAAATTACAATTTGCTATGGATTGGTTAGAAGTTGGTAAAAATATTCGTAAACACAGAGATAAGCGTAGACTTTCACAACCTGACCTTGGTAAACGCATCAATGTCAGTTGGGAAATGATCTCAAGGTATGAAAGAGGCGTAAGTTCTCCTGCAAATAAAATACTTGAAATTGCAAATGCACTTGAAGTTCCTTTATCCAAATTAGTTGATGAATTAAGTCATGAAGACTCTCTAAATGAAAATAAGCATGACCATAAGATCAAGTATTTTAAGAGGATCCCTGTAAACAACAGCTTTATTAATTCTCAACCAGAAACAATGATCACAATCCCCGATTGGGCAAGCGTATTCAAAAAGCCAATATTTGCTATCTCTGGGAGTTTGATTGAGGATAGCGAGATTGAAGTGCCAATGACAATAATCTATATCAGTTCTGGATCAAAGAAGTATGAAATCGGTGAATTTGTTTTAATTCAGAAAAGCTCCGACAGCAAATTAGAGATAAAAAGGTTTATGACAAATACAAAGTTTGTGATCGGACGAGTAATCGGATACTCACATATCGTTTAGGATTAGTTGAATTAACAAAAGATCCCCATTTGGGGATCTTTTGCTAACTACATAATCTAACGAAGATTACATCATTCCTCCCATACCACCCATTCCAGCATCTCCTGCAGGGATTGGTGATTCAGGCTCTGGTTCATCAGCAACTACAGCTTCTGTAGTAACTAACATAGTACCAACTGATGCACCTTGTTGAAGTGCCAGTCTTGTTACTTTAACAGGATCAGTAATACCTGCAGCTAAAAGATCTTCGTAAGTATCTGTTTTTGCGTTATACCCAGAGTTACCAGAAGATTTATCAGCAACTACTGCACCTTCAACACCAGCATTCTCAGCGATTTGCTTTAGCGGATCACTCAATACAGACCTTAAGATATCAAGACCGATTTGCTCATCATCGTTATTTGGTTTGACCTTATCTAAGGCTTCACGAGCATTGTGAAGTGCAAGACCACCACCTGCTACAACACCTTCTTCTAGTGCTGCTCTTGATGCATGCATTGCATCCTCAACCCGGTCTTTCTTTTCTTTAAGCTCAACTTCAGAAGCTGCGCCCACTTTAATAACTGCAACGCCACCAGCTAACTTAGCAAGCCTTTCTTGCAACTTCTCTTTATCATAATCGCTTGAAGTGTTACTAATCTGAGTTTCAATCTCTTTTACTCGACCTTCGATCGTAGAAGCTTCACCACCACCATCAACTATTATTGTATTATCCTTACTCACTA
>JAHDCA010000051.1:0-659 GCA_020630115.1 Candidatus Dojkabacteria bacterium
ACTTTACGTCTAAATAAGGAGAGTCAAGTTATTCCCCCCCCATTTACACATCCTCTACCCCCACTACGCTATAACCAAGCATGAAGATTTTACTAATAGAAGATAATTTGCCACTGAGAAGTGCAGTTGAGAAGTATTTGAATTCCAAAGGTTTAGAGGTTGTTGCAGTGCCTGATGCTGAGAAGGCGTTGGAGATTGTTGATGAGGGTTATCAGCTTATCTTGCTTGATATTAATTTGCCAGGGATGGATGGGATTGAGTTTGTTAAGACTATCTCAGAGAGGAATTTGTCACCAAGTATCTTGGCTATGACTGCCAGGGGTGAAGTTGATCAAAAGCTTGAGGGATTTGATCTCGGTTTTGATGATTACTTGGTAAAGCCGTTTGATCTTCGTGAACTTGAAGCAAGGATTAAGGCAGTAAGTAAGAGAAGAGTTGTGACTTCAGAGGTTGAAGATGTTAAGGAGACGCTTGAGATGAATGGGTTTAAGTTGGATATGAATTCACGTGAATTCACTATCTCTAAGAAAGAAATTCGTCTTACTAATATTGAGTTGAAACTACTCTATGTGCTTATGAAAGATGCTGGTAATGTTGTTAAAAATGAAAATATCATCCGACTCGTTTGGAACGAAGATCCAGCAAATGTTGATGTACCT
>JAHDCA010000051.1:669-7010 GCA_020630115.1 Candidatus Dojkabacteria bacterium
CCGATAATGGAGATATTCGTAAATCAACCCTTGCTTTATTGATTGATCGAGTACGTATGCGCAATGGAGAGACGCAATTGTATGGTACGCAAATCAAACAAAATGAGGAGGGAGAATATTATGTTCACGATATTGAAGATCCAGCAAATGTTGATGTACCTATCCGTGTGCATATCGGACATCTAAGGAAGAAAATATCTGACAAAGACTTTAAGATAATCCAAACTGTTCCAGGAGTGGGATACAAATTCTGCTATGATAAAATTTGCGTCGATTAAGACAAAAGTAATTTTTGGTTTTACCCTTTTTACTTTGGGGGTCTTAATTGTTTACGGTGTTGCAATCTTCAACATCACATCTCAAACACTTAATGAACAGTTAACACCTGACTCAATCGAGAGATTAATCGGAGCTGATCGGCTTCAAAGTTGGCTTCAGTCCCCTCAGAGTCGCGGTCCACAAGCAGTTGCTCAACTTACCAATATGATCAAGCAAGAGCAAGAACAGATCTTCCTAAGACAACTTTTCTGGGTTACCCTACCCCTTATAGCTTTGGCAGGAGCTGGTGGTTACCTTGTTGCAATGCGTTTTACATCTCCCCTTATCGCTTTAACTAAGCAAGTCTCAGCATACAATCTTGCAAATCTTAATGAAGAGTTAACAATTGTTGATGACACTGAAGAATTTCATAATCTTACAAATAAATTTAATGAGCTTCGTGAAAGGATCCTAGAATCTTTCGATCAACAAGAAAGGTTTATCCAAGATGCTTCGCACGAGCTTCGCACGCCTATTGCTGCGATCAAAGCTAATCTGCAAGTACTTGAAACAGTAAAAAACCCTACTAAAGCTCAACTTCAAGAAGTTCTAGATGTCGTGAATGGCCAAATCGAACACCTTAACTCAATGGCCCAATCTCTTCTCGAGATGAAATCTTCTAAGGTAAAACAACTTGAACTGATCGATATCTCTGAGCTTACTAACGAAGTCGTTGAGAGCTTTGTACCTCTAGCTAGTGAAGATAACATCAGTATAAAATGCGATATCAAAGATGGTATCGAATTCAAGATAGATAATGATGATTTCATTAAGATCATGACCAATCTAGTTGAAAATGCTATCAAATACAGCAAGAAGAACGAACACTCTGTTATCCAAGTGTATCTATGGAAACCTCGTGGCTACTCTTTCAGACTTTCTGTTATAGATAATGGAGTTGGTATAGCTCGTGAAGATCTCGGTAATATCTTCGATCGCTTCTTCAGAGGTGAAAACTACGATAAAGCAGAAGGCTCAGGCTTGGGTCTATCTATAGTCAAGAAAATCATTAACTCTTATGGTGGTGACGTAAAAGTTAAATCACGACTTGGTAAAGGTAGTGAGTTTATGGTTTGGGTTAGGTAGGGATATTGTGTAAATATATTATAGGGTGTATAATCTTCTAAATTATCATTTTTACAATATTGAGTTAATTAGATTTTATGGCAAATAAATTCGTACAAGAGGCGGAGTTAGCAGCTGATCAGATGGCTTTACCTATTGGCCTTTCGCTTAGATTATATGAAGGGAGGCTTGAGCAGGATTCCGAATTATTAACAGATAAGGGGCTCATTGCTATTGATGAATTGCCAGCTAAAATTGCTGAGTATGCGAAATTATTAAAGCAAAAAGAAATTGAGGCAGATCAACATATAAAGGAAATAAGTGCAGTAAGTACTATCTATGCACAAGGAGATAAAGAAGCAAATGTGCCTTGCAATCAGTACGATGTTCTAGGACTAAGTAAGCACCAAGCAAGGATGCATAAGATATCTGGAAATATTAATTTCTTAAATCAAGTGATTGAAGAGCGCACTAAAGAGATAGCCCAACTAGATGATTCAATTGCATTTCATGAGACAGTTACTGTGCTGGAAGCGGAAAAACAGCGTGATGCAATACCTGAAGATATACGGATTGAATTCGAAAAGATTCAGAATTTTTGGAGACTTGCTAAGAAAATTGTTACAAGTAGTAAGAAAGTTAATGTAGTACGAGAATTGAAAATAAAGAAAGGTGATTTCGGTTTAACACATTTCTTTGATAGCATTGTAGGTTTTCGGGGACATTATGGGGTACTTCAAAGAGCGGGGGTAATGAATGGTGTAATATCAGAAGAGGTTTTAGGTTTAATGAACAGTCATAAAAAACAACACCCTAGTAGTCTTCGAATAGCTGATTATTATGATGAGGAATCCCCTTCGGATGCTACAGAGTTAGAAAAGTATTTAAATGCTTGGGTACTCCATCAACTTGTGAGAAAAGAGATTACTGAATTGAAGAAGGAAAGAGATGAGCTTCAAGGTTCAGAGGGTAGGTCAGTCGTTGAGATTACTGATAGTTTCACGGGTCAGAATACAAATCTGAATGATCTTAAAGCTACACAAGAAAAATTAGAACAGCAACTTTTTGAAGTTAATACCGCAATTGAAAAGATTTGGGTAGGTGCTCAAACAGTTAGAAATGCCGTTAGTCAATTAGCAGAACAAAGCTCTGCAGTAGGATTTTTTCAAAGTCAGTTAAATGGTAGGCTAAGAACTGTAGAGGAGTATACTAGACGTATGCAAGCATTAAACGTGCTATAAGTACATAGAAGGAATTGAGTTGTGGTTAATGGCTCTTGAGTTTATTCCGAATCAAACTTTCGGACTTTTTATATAGGTAGTATAATCCAACTACAAATGGCTACCCCAATGATGCAACAATTCAACCAAGTTAAGGCTCAGTATCCTGATAAGGTAGTGCTGTTTCGGATGGGAGATTTCTTTGAGAGTTTTGGAGAAGATGCGAAGATTGTTTCGCGTGCTTTAAACATAACTTTGACTACTCGTAATAAGAACTCTGAGAATGCTGAGTTGATGGCGGGTTTCCCTCATAAGGCGCTTGATGGCTATCTTAAGAAGCTTGTTGATGCGGGCCAGTCAGTTGTAATAGCTGATCAGTTAGAGGATCCAAAGCAAGCCAAAGGTATTGTTAAAAGAGGTGTTACTCGTGTTGTGACTAAGGGTACTCTTGATAGTGAAATGGCTGCAAGTGATCAGGATCCTTACCTTATGAGCCTGGTTGTAAAAAGTGGCAAGATGGCGGTTGGACTAATCGATCTTTCAACTGGTAAGCTCGGTTATAAGGTTACAGATCTATCCCAACAGAGTTTTAATGAGATTATGAATTCGTATCAGCCTGTTGAAGTAGTTATTAGAAAGAATATTGAGATTGATTTTGGTGATCTCCCTGTGCAATTTATGAATGGACAGCTTGAGCTGGTGGATTTTTATAGCGTTACTAGTCATGATTCACTAGATCTTAACCAGCCTCTTGCGATTGAAACACTTGAACTTCTACTTGCATTTGTTACTGATACACAGAAGCTTGAACCAACCCATATCCTTAGACCTACTGAGCTGACTGATACAAGCAGGATGAAGCTTGATCGAGCAACTCTTAAAAATCTCGAGATCTTTGAATTATTCAAGCATCTGGATCAAACACTAACTTCTATGGGGAGAAGAAAACTTTTCTTTGAGATCCATAATCCTTTTACAAGTGCTCGACCGATAATCCAAAGACAAGCTAGGGTCGATGCCCTAGTCAAATATGAAAATCTTGATGAGCTTAGAGATAAGCTAAGCGTTATAAGTGATATTGCAAGATTAGCTGGTAAGATAGGTCTGCAAAGAGTAAATCCTAAAGATTATCTTTTTATTAAAGATTCCATTGAAAGTGTAATTGAGATTTCAGAATTATTAAAAGAGCTTAATGAATTTAGAGAAGAATTTGATCCTGGATTATTAAAAAACTCTCAAGAATTTGCGACTCTTATATCCAAAGTGGTTGCAGAGACTGCAACTGCAAAGATCGAGGATGGTAGGTATATCGCAAAGGGGTATGATCAGGAAATTGACAGACTGAGAGGTTTGAGCGATAACTCGAAACAGCACTTAGAGGAATTTGTTCAAGAATTAAAAGAGCAAACAGGTATCCCATCACTCAAAGTTGGATTTAATAAGGTTTTTGGATACTACATCGAAGTTAGTAACGCTCATAAGGATAAGGTTCCCCAGAGCTTTATTAGAAAGCAAACACTTGTTAATGCAGAGAGATACATTAACCCAAGGCTTAAAGAGATTGAAGATGAATTGTTAAATGCTTCAGCTAAGCTTGAGAAGTTAGAGTATGAACTTTTCATTAAGTTTAGAGAAGAGACTGTTCCATACATAACAACTTTACAAAAATTATCTGAGGTAGTTGCGATAGTCGATTTGCTTGCAGGGTTTGCCATGTTGGTGATTGAAAGAGAGTATATCCTTCCTGAAATATTAGACGAAACAAAACATTCGCCATACCTAAACATCGAAGATGGTGTCCACCCTATTGTTGCTCAAGCCAACTCACAATTCATATCGAACAACTTAAACCTAGGCTCAGATAAAGACAGTAAAGCTTTCAAGATAATCACAGGGCCAAATATGGCTGGTAAGTCTACGTATATAAGGCAAAATGCAATCTTAGTACTAATGGCTCAACTTGGGGCTCCTGTTGCAGCTAAAGAGATGAGCCTGACTCCTGTTGACAGGATCTTCACAAGGGTTGGTGCAAGTGACGATCTAAGTGGAGGGCGAAGTACTTTCATGGTTGAAATGGACGAAACTGCCAATATTCTACTTAAGGCGTCGAATCGTTCGTTTGTGATCTTAGATGAAGTTGGTCGTGGTACAAGTACTTATGATGGTGTAAGTATCGCTTGGGCGATAAGTGAATATCTAATTGAAAATCTTGGCTCTCTAACACTATTTGCTACTCATTATCATGAATTAATTGAGCTTGTTACAATACATGAAGATCGAACTGAAGCTCTAAAGGTCGGTGTTGAGGAAGATGGTGATGATGTTATCTTCTTACATAAAATCTCTAAAGGCTCTGTAGATAGGAGTTATGGAGTTCATGTAGCCAAGATGGCAGGTGTTCCACAGATTGTTGTATCAAGAGCGCAAGAGATACTTGATGACCTCAGAGGCTCACAATCCTCAACTAGTACTACTTCAAAGTCCAAATCAGAGATACAGTTTATGATGCTCGATTCAATTGGTAAGGATAATCAAGGGACTACTAGTAGCCCTACTATTGATGAAGTAACCAAAGCAGAGCTTGAGGAACTTGATAATCTTAGGTCTCGGATTGAAAGTATTGATATAAATGATATGACTCCTTTAAAAGCACTGATTGAGCTTGAAGAGATAAAGGGACTCATTTCTGATAAAGATGAGTAGAGTTTTTATAAGACTTAAAAATAATAACCTCCCCCGTACCTGCTCTTTATCAACTTCTCACCTGTTGCATGCATTGTCTTCTTGTTTATCCTAGTTACTTTCATCTTAATAGATGCTGACTTAATCACTTCCTTGCCTGAAGTTATTAAGTTTAAAAGCCTTGTTTCTGATTCTGATATTGGGATCTTCTGTCTATTAAAGATTAGCTTTTTAGTTATCGGGTCGATATAACTCTCGCTTGATTCACTTAATCGAATAATTCCTCGTAAGCCAAGTTGGCTCTTAACTCTTTCTAGAAGTTCGAACTCATTTAAAGGTTTGGTTAGGAAATCATCAATCTTTGAGCCTAATAACTTTTCAATAACTCCGCTATCCAAATACCCTGAGAGAACAATTACACTAATCTGAGATGCAATTTCTCTACAAAGCTCAACTGCTGATTTACCTTTTAGGTTCAAGTCGCAAAGGCAAAGATCGAATGCTTGGAAGTTAATCTGAGTAGCCCTTGAGAGTTTGGCTTCAGATCTAAATATACAATCGTATTTTTTACCTAGGATTGTTTTTATCGTTTCAACTAGATATTGATTATCCTCGAGTATGAGTATTCTAAATCTTTTGCTCATACTCGAGAGTGTAACCCTGGAACCTGTCTTGATTCTTTACTGAACTAGAACCCAAATTCTATCTTTTCTTGTGTACCCTCTGTTAAATCTTTAACAGTATAGAAACCACCTTCTACTTCGTCTGTACCAATTAGTACAACTTTGCTTGCACCTCTCTTATCAGCAAAGTTTAAAGCTTTACCAAACTTCTGTTGTTCAAACCCCAATAGCACGTTTTGGCTATCTGCCCGCAATTGCATAGCAACTTTGTTAGTTTGGGTTCTAAGGTTCTCATCTAGTAGTGGGATATATATAAGCTCTTCATTAACTTCGGGTTCAAGATCCCAAGTCTTTAGGAAGATTCTTGTCATCTCATCTCCTGGGGCGCAACCAACAGCAGGCAAATCCTCACTTCCGAAGATCCCTGCTAGGC
>JAHDCA010000052.1 GCA_020630115.1 Candidatus Dojkabacteria bacterium
CTATGAAAAACTTGAAGAATTGGAGATTGTTCTAAAAGAAGCGCAAAAGTTTATGGGTGAGATAAGGGAAATACTTAAAGAAACGCAAGAAACTCAGAAGTAAATTAAGTAAATGGAATTAAAGGACTCCGGAAATTATACGGAGTCCTTTTTTTCTAAACAATTTCAGGAGGTTTTAAGAAGGTCTTTAAGTAAATGAAAGTCTTTCTAAAAGTATAAGCTAATAAACCAAGCCCAGCTACTATCATCGCACCGATAACAAAAATTCTTGCACCTACGGATAAAAAATAATTACTGGTCTTGGGAATTGTTGTTAGATCCTCTGCGATTTCGATATTGAAGACTGAGCTTGAAGATAGGTTCGTATTACTTTGCCATGCAATTGTATTAATCTTTATCTCAAAGAAACCTTTGTTCTCTGGAATTATCGTTGCATCAAGTTCGACGGTTTGTCCTGCAGCCATCGGAAAGAAGTCATCAAATCCCTTCTCGATCTTGATACCAGCAGGGATTATAAAATCAATCTGAGTTCTAGATGAATCGATATTAGCTTTCACAGTTATCTTTAAAGGGATCTTCTTATTCCAGGCACTTTGAGTACCAAACTCAACTGTGGTATCAAAATTATTAGCTTGTGCATGGACTTCACGATTACTTTCAAGACTAGGAAATACGAAGTAAATGAGCATAGCAAATACGACAAGAACTAAAAGAGATTTTCTAGCTAGGGTAAAGAGGTTTCTCATGACTTACTAAATATATTAACAGAACTAATATAAACTCTATATATGATTAATACTATTATAATTGCTATGCTCCAAAAAAGCACATCCCACCACCAAAATTTAGTCTCTTCATATTGTATCTCTAGCTCTGTAACTTCAGATGTCTTTGAGAAGCTTTGAATCTCGATCAGATTGAATTGATCACGGTCTTTTAGATTGTTCACTGATATAGTAGTTGACTGTCCAGGGAGTAGATTTTTATTTTCGCCATTAATACTTGTAATAATTGTATTGCCAGTATTGTTAATAAAGTAATCAGTAGTGAAATCAAGTTCGGATATATTTGTTTCAATTTCTTTTTGTCTTATCTCATATCTGAAATTTCTTTTAAATGTTCCGTAGACAGGTGAAACTTTAATTGATGCTATTGTGTCAGTACTTAGTCTAGGGAAGACAGCGTTGCTAACTCTTGTTACGAACTTTATATATTCAAAATCTTGAGGCTCTCGATCACTATAGATATCGTTTTGGAAAGTATCCATTACAAATTGTCCTCTGTCCTTATCAAATACTTCAACCCAGTTGTGAAAGAAAGGTTGGTCGAAGTAGCCAAAGTTGTTTGCATAGTAGCCTACAGCAAGCTGAGAGGGTATCCCAGCCTCACGAAGCAAAGCAATAGTGAGATCGGCATAGTCTTCAGGAGTATTGTCAGTATTTGAGGATAGGGCTGCCTTGGCTCCATTTCTTCTGCCTGAATTTAGTACAATATTATTAAAATCACTAATTGCTAAATTTTCACTAACCGTAACTCTAACTAACTCATATATCTTCTCTCTCTTATCTGTGCTTAAGTCATAAATTGAATTCGAACCTTCTGTGATTTCTTTTAGATCCATTTCAAAATCATTCAAAATCTGCGTATCACTAATATCCCAGTAAACACTAGGCTCAGTATATTTACCCAAGATCTCTGAACGAGTCAGTCTTCTAGGATTTGGGTTTATATCAAGGTAATATTGAAATTGATCTAAGTCTTCATTAGGCTTTAAACTGTAGTTGCCTTCTTGGTTGAGTACCTCTGAGTTATTATCCAGTTGAGTAGACAAGTATAAGTTCTGCCTTTGATCATCGTTGGCGATATTTATAAGAGGTGATTGAGTATTAATCTCATGAGTTATTTCGTAACCTAAACTATCAACCTCAAAGATTGTAATCTCTTGTGTAGTCGGATTATCAAAAAGAAGTGACTGTTTAGAATCCCCAGAATTAATTACTTGCGAACTTGGAAAAGTAGAGTAACTATCTTGAGTTTCAGGGATATTTACAATCACTTTCTCAACCCTTGAGTAATTTAGTTGAGTAGGGAGTTTGAGTAACTTTTGAAACTTAAAATCCTCAACCATATAACTATATCTTTGAATTACTTTTTCCCCTTTACTTAGATTAAGCCCTTGAAAATCAACTTCAAACTCAAGATCTTCATCAAGCTTATTAATCTCGTGAAAGATATTCGGTTCTATTATCACGTCAAAATTAGTATAGTTATCGTGAATAATATTACTTTTAATCTTATTTACAAATAGGTTTGGAAACTCTGCATTTTCAAAAGTAGTAATGACCTCAACTTTAAGGGAGTCGTCTTCTAATGTGTAAATAATCTCTGAAGAATTATTTATATCCACAATACTGCTTTGAGAGTATGAATTTGATAGATGAGTTTGGAAAAGTAAGAATGAAAGAAAAAGACTAAATAGTGTCCAGCTTATTTTCTTCAAATAACCAGCTAAATTTGTCATATTTTCGAATCACTTGTTTGATAATTGGTGTTCTTAAACTTATACCATATTTCTTATTTAATTTCTCAAGTGAAACTTTTCTAGGCTTTGGCACTTCTCTATAGTTAGGGTTCCTAACTAACTGTGTCTTACCGTTTTTTCGAATAATGTAATATGCTAAACCTCTGTAGCTATCAGTTCTGGAAACGTGTCTTGCGTCAGAAGCGTAAAGTTCACCACATATTAGTATGTTGGACTTGGAGTTTGAGATTGTGAAATTATAATCGCATGGAACTATGAATTTATCACCTTTTTTAACCTTGAATGAGATAATGTCCATCTCTTGCTTCTTCTGGGAGTACTTTTGCATTAAGACTGTACCGCCACCGTGGTATATCTCAAGTATTTTTGGGTACCGAGAAAGTTTTGAAGCTTTAGTTTTGACAAATTCCACTCCAGCCAAGTTAGCTTCCATAACATAAAAATTCAGTCTTAGATTCATGTTATCAAACATTCCATCTTGATCTAACTGTATGTACTTAGAATAAAAAACCTCTGGGTAATTTACATCTTCATTTAAAAGTTGGGTTACCATGTCCTCGAGAAGTACTTGGTGATTGTTAATGTGAAATTTCATTCCACCTTGAGAAGTTAGTTCTTCTCTATCGTATTTGATATCAACTCCTGAGTCTTTTTTTAGGTTTATTACTGACATTCGGGTTGATTATAGCATGGGTTTTGAGAATTAATTCTATAGGGCTGTTGTGCTTTTTGCTGAAGGATACTGAGGTTATTGTACCTCCTCAAGATAATCATCAAGCTGGTTCATATATCCAGTAACAGCATTTGGCCATGGAAGACCAGGTGTATCAGCACATGGTGGACAATAAGCTCCAACGATCTGAAAAGGTGTAAGATTAGTTCCATAACCCACAGCTAGACCTTTTGTAACAACAGCAACACCTTCATTCCAGTCGGCAAAGAATCCAAATCTAGAGATTGTTGGGTGAGTATAATTACTCCATCCCCAGCCGTTGTATGAGTAGCCAAGTGATTCATCGTAAGGTATCAAAAGTCCAAATGCGCTTTCTACACCAGATATCGCTGCAACCAGTCTCCAGTCAAGACCATACTTATCAGCTTCAACTATGAAACTCTCTGCATATGGAGCCATTGGTGAGTTGTAATCTACCAAGAAGTTTCGCATCGCTAACACTCTTGGATCTGAACTGTATACTCCGGAACTTGCTCCTAGAACATCTGCGGAGTTATTAACTGAGAGGTTTTGAGATTGTGCTAAAGCAGTACTTAAGTCACTATTTTGTAGTGGTGAATAAATACTTGCAACAGTCCTTTGGGATTTAGAAGAGAGGTAGCGTACTCCAAAATCTGTTATTCCTTCTTTGATTAAAGGTGTCAGGGCAATTAAAGCAATAGCAACTACCGTATTAAAGAATTTTGTAAGTAATTTTGTTCTTCTTCTAGTCATATTTCGATTTTATTCTGGATAATTATGAATTAATTTAATTTTACTTGAAAATTAGTTTGGTTCAATCAACAAATCTTTGGTAAAATCATCAGAAGTTATTATAAATTTACTATCATACAATTATGAGCATAGACCTTCAAAACAGAATCCTTACTTCAAAGACGACTGATAATGTAAATAATAACGTTGTAGTTGCAGGATGGGTTTCAAGTATTAGAGATCACGGACAGTTAATATTTATTGACTTAAGAGATTGGGAAGGGAAGGTACAAGTTGTTATTAACCCTGAAGACAAAGAAATCTTCGAGATCGCGAAAGACCTTGGGAATGAATATGTAATCTCGGTAGAGGGTAAAGTTGTTGAGCGTGATGAATCACTGATCAACGATAAGATACCAACTGGTAAGATTGAAATCGAAGCTCAAAAGATCGATTTGATAAATAAGTCAAAGACGATACCTTTTCCTATTGACACAGTTGGTAGAGATATCGATGAAGCTTTGAGATTCAAGTACAGATATATTGACCTAAGAAGAGAAAGGCTTCAGAAGATCATGAAAGCTAGAGCTAACTTCATATTAGCTGCGAGAAACTGGCTTAGTAGTGAAGGCTTTCTTGAGGTTCAGACTCCTCTTTTGACATCTACATCACCAGAAGGAGCAAGGGACTTTGCAGTTCCTTCAAGGCTCTTTCCTGGGGAATTCTTTGTACTTCCACAAGCACCTCAGCAGTACAAACAACTATTAATGATCTCAGGAGTTGATAAATATTATCAGATTGCACCTTGTGCAAGGGATGAAGATCCAAGAGCTGATAGGCACTCGGGAGTTTTTTATCAGATCGATGTAGAGATGAGTTTTCCTACGATTGATAAAATCTTCGCAAGCTGCGAGAACCTTCTCAAGGACACGTATGTTGCTGCAGCACCACATAAGAAGATTATGCAATTTCCATTTCCAAGGATACCTTTTGATGAGAGTATAAGAAAGTATGGTACAGATAAACCTGATATTCGTTACGAGGTTGAGATCTCTGAGATCACACAAATAGTAAAAGGCAATACTGACTTTAATGTCTTTAACAATGCTCCATCAGTGCATGCTATAGCTGCACCAGGAGGGGCAGAGTGGACTCGTAAGGAGATTGATGAGATGGAAGCACTAGCCAAGAGAGAGGGCGCTAAAGGCTTGGCATACACTAAAGTAACTGAATCAGGTTTTGATGGTGGAGTGGCCAAATTTATTCAAGATCATTCCCAAGAGATAATCAAACAAGTAGGTGCTAATGTTGGTGATTTGCTTTTCTTTGGTGCTGATAAGCTCGAGACAGCTTGTAAAGTATTAGGAAAGGTAAGAGTTGCTATAGCTGACAAGCTAGGCTTGAAGGATCCAAATGTTTTGGCATTTGCCTGGATTACTGAGTTCCCTATGTACGAGATGAATGAGTCTACAGGAAAAGTAGAATTTGGTCATAATCCTTTCTCATTACCACTAGGAGGCATGAAAGCGTTCGAAGAAAAAGATCCACTGAAGATCAAAACTTCACAATATGACTTAGCGTTTAATGGGTATGAGATACTTTCTGGTTCTATTAGAAATCATGATCCTGAAGTTTTGGTAAAAGCTTTTGACGTCGTTGGATATGATGAGCAAACTGTTATTGAGAGGTTTGGAGGACTATATAATGCTTTCCAATACGGTGCACCAAGTCACGGTGGTTTCGCAATCGGGATTGATCGATTTCTGATGGAGATTATAGATGAACCAAATATTAGAGATGTTTATGCTTTCCCTAAAAGTAACTCAGGTCAAGACCTGATGATGGGAGCACCAAGCCCAATGAATAAACCTGACTTAGATATTCTAGGGATTGAATTGAAATCTAAAGGTAAAAAAGTCTGTGAATCAATTAAAACAAGGTTGGAAGAAACAGGCTTTGAGTATGAGGTTATTGAGCACCAAGCAGTAACAACTTCTGAAGAGGCAGCTCAAGTTAGAGGCTCAAGTATAGAGGATGGTGTTAAGGCGATGGTTCTACAGAGCAAATCAAACCCAGATAAGTTCATTCAAGTTCTTATCTCAGCCTCACAAAACGTAGATGTTGATGAAGTGTCACAGAAGCTTGGCGAAGATTTCAAGATCTGTCCTCCTGAGCTAATGATCGAAAAAACAGGTGTCGAAGTTGGCGGTGTACCACCATTTGGATATATATTAGGTCTTAGTGACGTATACATGCATGAGTCTATTGCTACAAAGTCTGGACAGGTGGTGTTTAATGCAGGTCTTAGGACAGTGAGTATCAAAGTTGATGCACAGGGAGTCAAACAATTTGCTAAAGAATTATGAATTGTTTGCTAAATGCGAAATCAATAAGAAGACAAATTTAAGCTTAGCAAATTATCTTTTGCAAGCTTGGCCTCATCGAAAAAATTGATGGGGCCTTTATTTTAAAATAATTTTAATACTAATAATTATGGCAAATAAACTGTACGGGGGAGCAACCAAAACACCACCATCAAAGGAGTGTATTGAGTTCACAGCAGGTCGAGATGTCCAAAAGATAGCAGCTTGTGATCAGCAACTTGTGGAATTTGATATATGGTTAAACAAAGCTCATGCAATAATGATTCATGAAATTGGAATTATTTCTAAAGAAGAGATCAAACAGATCCTTTCTACACTTGAAGAATTATCGAAATTAGAAGATTGGGAATTAGACCCTACAATTGAAG
>JAHDCA010000053.1 GCA_020630115.1 Candidatus Dojkabacteria bacterium
AATTATTCTGATTGATGTGTTTAATGAGTTATCGTAAGTAACTACTGGTAGAGCGGTCAGTACTGTGTTGATTAGTAAGAATCCAATGAGTCCAAATATTAAATAGAGGATACTATTTGAGCCGACTGACTTGCAAGATTCAATTAGAGCCGAAAGTAGAAGCATCATCGTTGCTGTGTATATCAAACCAGCTACCAGGCTGAGGGTAAAGAGAATAAAGGTTGCTAATACTAGGTCAAGCCTGTGTGTAAGTTGATGCTGCGTATTTATAAAGAAGTAATTACAACATTCATAGATGAAAATACATGCGAAAGGGACTGTGAAGAAAAATAAAATCTCTTCAATCGGCAATCCGATGAATTCGTATCCAGTTACAAAGTTACTATTAAAACTCCAGACATTTGATATCTCAAACAGTTTGTCCCAAAGTATTAAAGGGATGCTAGATATTAGTGCTGTTGCGAGTATAGCAGGGGCTTTTCTGTAGTATCGAATTTTCGACTCAAAACTCAAACAGAATACACTTAAAAATATTAGAATATTCAGCAACAAGTATGTATATTTTTGAAATTCGATAATATACAATTATATAAAATAAATTCAAAAAATAAACAGATGTCTGAAAACCTTGAAAGTAATAATGAGCAGCAAGTGAAAGGTAAGAGCAGAAGTTCACAAATTCTAAAAATTTTATTGATAATTTTAGTTTCATTAGTTGTTATATGTGGCTGCTGTGGACTACTATTTACCGGTTCTATAATCGGATGGGTTCAGGATGAAGATAGCTCATTTAGTGAGATTTTTGGTGGTTATGAATTGGTTGTTCAGCAAACAGTGTGGGAGACTCCTTTTGATTATGATGGTGTTACATGGGAATTCACGTCTGTCGAGAAGCTCGGAAACCAACTAAGTCCAATCCGCTCCTTTGGTACTAATTGTAATGCAAAGAAAAATCACGAATTTGTTAAAGTAAATGTAACTATTACAAATGAGAATAATAATGAGTATTCGAATTATGAAGATTTTGAAATTATATTTCTAAATAATGAGTATGACGTTACAACCAAAGCAACAAGTTGTGTTGATTATGACGCATATAGTTTGCAGGGTGTAGAAGGTAATAGTGTTTATAAGGCCTCTTTTGTCTATGAAGTGCCTACAGGTATGGATATATTTGAGTTAAGGTTGGGAAATGAGGATCTCTTAGACAATAGCTATATGAATGTTAGCTTTAACTTACTGTAATTAATTATGAGTAATAAACTGCGAGTACCGCACTTAGCGATAAATACTAAAAAATTAAATGAGACAATAGCTTTCTACGAAGCATTAGATTTTAACGAAGTAGGTAGGGATTTCTCCGAAAGTTCTAATAGGTTAAGGGTTGTCATGGAGTCTGAAATTTTTATACTTGAGCTGTTTGATAGGGGAGAACATAAATATTCTTCTGCCACACAATCTGATAGTGAAGGTTTTTATCATATCGCTTTCCCAGTAAGTTCTTTAAGACTTTACTACGATAGGTTGGAGGAGCTTGGTGTTGAGTTCGAAAGGGAGTATACACATCGACCATCAGGGCATTACATGTGCTTTGCAAAAGATCCAAATGGTTTGGTTGTTGAATTGATCTCCGAAAATGAATAAAAACGTACTGATAAATATCATACTTGGCGTTTTTATATATCTACTCTTTAGCTTCTCAATGTTTTTGGGTTTACAGGTCAACACTTGGATGGGAAATCTTGGGATGATTATCTCCCTTTCAATACTGTTTCTGGTTGTCTTTTTGAGAGGTAAAAAACGGTTGTAGATTTAATCCACTTATAGAGTTTGCTTATTTAAGTTTTATTAGCAAATCCACTCCCCCTGATATAGAGGTCTCTAAAAGTAGTGTATCTATTTTTCTCCTTTGAATACTACAAGTCATTGAAGAGATCCCGGTAATAAAAGGGATTCTTTAAGTAATAACTAATTCTGTTTTTTTTACTATTAAAAGTTAATGAATTGACGTTAACTTGTATAAGTTAAATTTTTTATTCTAATTGCAAAATGAAAAAATATTTTTCAAGCATATTGGCAATTGTTTTAGTAATGAGCTTTGGGGTTGATGCATCCCACGCTCAGCAAACACTGCCAGAACCTAATCCACAAGTTGCGGATTTTGATAAGAACACAGAAGCAAAGCCTATTACTACTCAAAGAGTAGAGTTACCTACGGATCAAGGTGATGGTACTGGTGGTACTCCAACGATTACAACTGGAGCTACAGCTGATCCGATCGCAAACAACTCGCATATTGTTATCTATCCATTATTTGATGGTAATTTAATCCCTATGGATACTAACAATCCTGC
The DNA here is from genome assembly GCA_020630115.1 of Candidatus Dojkabacteria bacterium. Taxonomy (GTDB): domain Bacteria; phylum Patescibacteriota; class Dojkabacteria; order SC72; family JAHDCA01; genus JAHDCA01. The sequence continues at coordinate 2,355 of JAHDCA010000053.1, forward strand.
TGATAATCCTTTTTCATTAGGATATCCTTATGCAGATGAGTTCGCATCATTATTGGTAGGAACATCGTTACACTCAATGATGGAGAGTAATGTTTTGGAGTACTATGATTGGCCATTTTTATTTTCGTACATGCCAGCTGCAGACTATAATGTCACTCTAGACATTGACGACATGGGTACACCAGGTGTAACTGCTGTGGATACAGCTGATGATGTTTGGGCAATCTACATTGAGGTGCTAACACCTCCGACTGCAGGAACACTGTTCTCATCAGAAATTGCTACTTCAGATGGTACAACAGTAGTAATCTCAGTATCACCACTTATTGATGTTGAAGCTTGTGTAAACACACCTCCAGCTGCTGGTCCTATATCAGGAACAGCTAATAAGTGTGAGGTATATCAAGAATTAAATTCTCATACTGTAACTCCTTCAGTAGCATCAATCCCAGCAAATGGTAGCCTGAACGTTACTCACGCAGGACTTACTTACGGTACTTGGGATACGATGTTTGAAGCTTTAAATGGAACTACTTTGAGTGGAACACTTTCACTAACTGATTATGCTTCTGCAAGTACAGCTTATGCAATAGATGTTGACAATACATCTCTAACTGATTTTTATATTGATGCTGGTCTAAATTATCAGTTCTTAGAACTTTTTGGTGACTCGTACGATATGTTCAGTTTTTGGATGGATACAGTATCTTTGACTGATCCAAATGATCCACTTGGAGCTGGTTATAGTATGCAAATTGATAACCAGTCATCTGTAACTGTTGAAATGGATTACTCCGAGCCGCAGGTTACTGATGTCTTAGGAGCTTCAATTTCAATCAATGGCGATGGTTTTGGATTCGATGATGAATGTACTGTTTATGTTGATGGTGTAGTTGCTGATAATATCGTTTGTTCAGAAGATCTAGTGACATTTGATGTACCTATGACTCTTGAAGAGAAGTGCGATCCAGTACAGATTGTTGTAGAAAGATTTGATGGGAGTGTTCTTAACACTAACTCAGGCTCAGAGGCTATGGGTGGAGCATCTTTCTTGAACTCAGAAGCAGTATGTGATGAGCCAGTACTTACTTCAACAGGAACTTTTGTTGTAGGGTTTTATGCAGTTGCTTTTGTACTATTAGGATTTGGTCTATCAACGTCGGTTGTTAGAAGAGAGTTAGTATAAAAGTTGCTTTGATTGGCTTTTAGGTATTAGAGGTGTCATATTGACACCTCTTTTTTTATATTATATAGTCAGCGAATATTGAGTGATATAATCATTCAATGAATAAACTTCCCTCCCTAGTTCATAAAAAGAATTTTTTGTCTAAACAAGAGCAAGCTGAGATCTTATCGCAAGTTGATAAGCAAGAATGGATTCTAGATCTAAAAAGGCGTGTCCAGCATTACGGTTATAAGTATGATTATAGAAGGCGCTCAATTGACCTCTCAATGAGTCTAGGCCCACTACCTGACTGGCTTAAAAGTTTGCAGAGTTTTGTAAGTAAGGTCTCAGATATAAAGGGGGACTTTGATCAAGTAATTGTAAACGAGTACCTCCCAGGTCAAGGAATAGCACATCACGTTGACTGTGAGCCCTGCTTTGGCGAACTAATAGTTACACTTAGTTTGGGTTCTTCGTGTATCTTCGAGCTAGTAAACCTTAAAAATAAAGAAAAGCTTGAATACTTTCTTGAACCGGGAGATCTTGTCAGTATGAGTAGGGAGTCAAGATACGAATGGAAGCATGGAATACCTGCAAGAAAGTCCGACAACTTTAGAGGTCTGAAAATTTCAAGAGGTAGAAGGGTATTTATAACTTTTAGACAGGTAATATTACAAGATTAAGGATCTGTAAATAAAAAAAATACCCTTGCGGGTATATTGATTTTACTTGAAAATGGCGGAATGGACGAGACTCGAACTCGCAACCTTCTGCGTGACAGGCAGATGCTCTAACCAGTTGAGCTACCACTCCGTAGCGCCATTTAAAAGTACGAGAGTAGTATATCAGGAAGATTAAATGTTAACAATATAAAATTGTAACAATTCTTCTTTACATTACTTCACATACATTTCACATTAAAAATCATAGAATACTAGTATCTTAAATCTGATTCTAGAAAAGGGTTTAAGAAAAAGAAATCCCGTTTTGAGAAACAGGATTTATACAGTAAAATATTATAACTAAGATTAATACAAAAAGAAATGGTTAATAAAAAATCAAAATTAGTATTAGCTGCAGTTGTTGCAGTAACAGGTGTTGTTGTAGGAGGTCTTGCATTTAGTAATGTCGTAGATGCACAAAGAGGTTCTAATTCAGAATCAAAGATGGCAGTTTACGAAAAGGTGTCAGAGAAACTAGGGATTGATAGAAATAGCGATGAGTTTGAGGCAGCTTTCAAAGAAGCTAGAGCAGAACTAAAGACTGAGAAAGCAACAGAGAAGCTTTCTGAGGCTGTTACGCAAGGAACAATTACTCAAGAGCAAGCAGATCTTTCTTTACAGTTAAGAAGTCTAATGACAGAGGTTAAAGAAAGTTTTGATAAGCCAGAATTTGATGAGGATATGACAACGGAAGAAAGAAAAGCACAGAGGGAAGAAATGAAAGCTCAGTTTGAGGCTTCATTTGAACAAGCTCTTTCTGATGCTGGAATCTCACAAGATGAGGTTGACGAGTTAAAGGAGACAATGAAAGAAGCAGGATTTGAAAAATCTTCAAAAGGTAAAGGAAGAGGTGGGTTTAGGAAGTAAATAGATAATGGATAGATAAAAGAGGCTCGCAAATGCGAGCCTCTTTTGCTTTAGGCATTAAATCACCTAATTATTGGTTAGCTTCAATTGCAGCTAAGTACTCATCTTTAGGTCTTACTCCAACAAAAGTCTCAATTACCTCACCGTTCTTTAGTAATAAAACTGTTGGGATACTAACAACATTAAACTTTTGTGATGTTGCTTGGTTCTCATCGACGTTGAGTTTTCCTACGATAACTTTACCTTCCATCTCTTGTGAAATTTCTTCGATAATAGGAGTAAGCATCACACAAGGTCCACACCATGGGGCCCAAAGGTCAACCAGGACTAAACCTTCTTGATCAAGCACTTCTGCCTGAAAATTATCATCTGTAAATATTTTTGCCATATTGTCTTTATTTAATTTATGTTTAATTCTCACACAATAGATGTATAATTTCAAATGGACGACAACTACATCTCCCAAGTAAGAATATTAGATCAAGAGGCACCTTTAAACTCGGTTCTTGAAGGGAAAATCGCACTTAAGGACTACCCAAATATCTACTACAACCCTGTTAATGACTTTACATGGAAAGATGGTAATCCGATCGTGATTCTGATAATTGGCCATCCTGGTGCAGGTAAGAACTCTGTTATTAAGAAAATACTAGATGATGGTGATGTTAATTTCTTTAGAAGTGCAACTTCTCGAACTAAAAGAGATAATGAAACAGATGACTTTTACCATTTTATGAGAGCTCGAAAAGAAGATGAAGAGGAGAAAGAGTACTTTAAGAACCTTATCAAGGAGTATGATCTGATCGAATACGACTATCATTATGGCTTTTTATACGGTATACCAAGAAGTGAAATTGAGGACCCACAGAACGGCTACCCACTAATTAAGGATCTTGAGTCTCAAGGTGTTAAAAATCTTCAAGAGTCTATTGGGCAAGATTATAATTTGATCTCTTTTTTTGTTTTACCCGAGAATAGGGAGAAGATGATGGTAAGGATGTTGGATAAGAGTCAGAAGCGAAGGAAGATACAGCAAAGGATTGATGAGGGTGAAGTGAAACTTAGGATGGAAAAACAAGTTATGTATTATATTCAGAACTTCGAGAGTGCTGAAACTTTTGATCCATCGTTTCGAGGAAGTGGATTGGAATACTCTCAGAGTACAATGTCCAAAATTGTAAAGGCAATTCTGTCCAAAGGCGGTATAATAACCGAGTGATAATCAAGAAAGTCAAAAATTCAAACCCAAAAGAGATAGCTGCAGCAATTAAGTCTGGGCAACTTGTAATTTTGCCCTTTGATACTTGTTACGGGGCATGTGTTGATCCATTTAATCAAGATGCAGTAAACAAGTTACTCTCG
>JAHDCA010000054.1 GCA_020630115.1 Candidatus Dojkabacteria bacterium
CATTTAGTAGAAATAAGATATTCAGTAACTGTATCAACATCGGACTTGAATCCAGGCTCGATAACATCAGAATCTTTGCTCAATAATTCACTCATAACATTTTCAATAAAAATTTAAAATAAAAATCCCCGCATAAAGCGGGGTTAAATAACTTCTAGAAAAGTAGTTCACCCCTAGTTGGGGTGTTGATGAACTTTACTAATATTATCTAGTGCAAGTTTATAGCCACCAAGCCCTCTCTTTAACCATTGATTTACCCTTGTGACAGTTGCGATACTTACACCAGTAAGACTCGAAGTCTTTCGTTGCGAATTACCTTCATCCAAAGACCCAGCAACAGCCAAACGACCTGCCAACTCTTCGATCTCTTTAATAGTCATAATATCCCTACAGAAGCTCTTCATGTCAATAGGATCATTAATAAAGGCAAAGGCCTCAAACAACTTATTAAATTTTGATAAATCCTCATTCATAATAATGTATTATTACATTAATACCTTATAAAGTCAATATCCGATTTCAATGATATAATCACACATGTCTTTAAAACACGACTCGCAGAAAAAATATCGAAAAAACAAATCGAAATACAAAATTGATTCTCCTGAGGATTATGATCGAATGGAGATAGAGCTTGCAAAGGCAATGATCAGAAAACCAACAGAGACGATAGTTGGTACAGTCAGGATCATCGCAGGTAAGTTAAAAGGCTTCAAGCTAAACATACCACCAGGTACTAGGCCAGTTACTGACAGACTTAAGACACAAGTGTTTGATATCTTAAGGGACGATAGTCAAGATCTTGCTATATTAGACCTATTTGCCGGGACAGGATCGTTTGGTATAGAGGCAATTTCAAGAGGAGCAAAAAGCTTAATCTTAGTTGACGCTGGTAAAAAAGCTGAGAAAATACTTAACGCAAGTATTACTAAGCTAGGGATACTGACTGAAGCAACTGTTGTAAGAGAGAAGGCATATGAATATGTGGTTAAGGCTTCAGATGCTAATAAAGAGTTCGGACTTATCTTCATGGATCCACCTTACAAGCTTTTTAATTCTAAGAACTTCCACAAGATGGAAGGTGTGATCAATAAGGCGAAGAATCTGCTTCCTGGATTTAAAAATTGGGATACTAAAGAGTTCAAAGGAGTTATTGTTATCAAGCACCCAACAGAGTACCCGATTGACCAGCTTAATCTTTACAATTTGAAGATCGCTCATCAAAGTAAGTTAGGGAAAAATACTGCGACAATGTTTATAGTTGCAGGGAAATTGATTAATTAGTAAAATCTCATTAGTGTACAGAAAATTCGCACAACCTAACAAGATTATCAAAGTAGTATTCAACACGGCTTTCTAACACACAATTTTTCTAAGAAGTTTTTTAAGTTATCTAGTTTTATTTAGTTATTTTTATGGAAGTTACACAAATCGAAAAAATAAGACACAGTCTATCTCACATAATGGCTCAAGCAGTCCTAAGACTTTTCCCTGACACCAAACTTGGAATAGGACCAGCAATCGACAATGGATTTTATTACGACTTTGATTTCGGTGATCAAGATTTCTCTGAACAGAAGTTAAGAAAGATCGAGAAGGAGATGAAGAAGATTATTAAGCGAAATCTAGCATTCACCCAAGAGATGATCCCTAGAGAAGGAGCGATAGAGAGGTTAAAAACTCTTAAAGCAGAGTACAAGCTAGAACTTCTAGATGGTATCGAGGATGATCCTTTGAGTTTCTTCATCACAGGGGACGGTGAATTCACTGACCTATGTAGGGGGCCACACGTTCAGAGGACTAGCGAGATCCCTATTGATGGATTTAGACTGATCAAGACTTCGGGTGCTTACTGGAGAGGTGACGAGAAAAACAAGATGCTTACACGAATTTACGGATATGCATTTGAGACAAAAGAAGAGCTTGAGACTTATATCTATAACATGGAAGAAGCTGCAAAACGAGATCACCGTAAGCTAGGACCTGAGTTAGGGCTTTTTATGTTCTCTGAGATTGTTGGACCAGGCTTACCGATATTCCTACCGCAAGGAAATATACTAAGAGAAACTATCGAAGATTATATAAAAGAGAAAAAGAAAGAGTATGGACATCAGTTCGTTACAACTCCACATATGGCAAAGAGCGATCTTTACATCAAGAGTAAACACTGGCAAAAGTACGATGCGATGATACCTCCAATCAATATCGATGGCGACGAATACACATTAAAACCGATGAACTGTCCTCACCACTTCCAAGTTTACCTTAACGAGAAGAGGAGTTACCGTGACTTACCATTAATCATCGCTGAGAACGCAGTTGTATATAGATTTGAAAAGAGCGGTGAGCTTGGTGGACTACTAAGAGTTAGAGGATTAACACAAGATGATAGTCACTGGTTCATAAGACCAGACCAGATAGGCGAACAGGTTAATGTCGCTTTAGAGCTTATGTCTGAGATATACAATGACTTCGGTATGACTGACTTTAGAGCGGAGATCTCTGCTGCAGACCGAGACAACATGGATAACTACCTTGGTGATCCAGCAATGTGGGACGAAGCTGAGAGTAAAATCGAAGGGATTTTAAAGACAAAGGAGATTGAATACAAAGTTAACCCAGGTGAAGCGGCATTCTATGGACCAAAGATCGACTTACAAGCTAAAGATACACTTGGACGTGAATGGCAATTGATGACTATCCAACTTGATTTCAATCAACCAGATAACTTCGATATGACATTTACAAATTCTGAAGGTGAAGATGAGAAAGTTGTAGTACTACATATCGCTATACTAGGCTCATTTGAGAGATTTATGGCAATTATGATTGAGAATTATGCTGGTGCATTCCCACTATGGCTAGCACCGACTCAAGTTAAGATCTTACCTATTTCAGGCGAAAAACATGGTGAATACGCTCATGAAGTAGCCCAAAGACTTAAAGAGCAAGGGATCAGAGTTGAAGTAGGTGATAAAAATGAAAGAATTCAAAAAAGAATTAGACAAGCAGAATTAGCCAAAGTGCCATATATCGCAGTTGTAGGAGATAAAGAAGCGGAGACAAACACAGTAGCAGTAAGGATCCACAGTAAACAAGATCAAGGTCTTCAAACTGTTGATGAATTTATAAATAATTTAAATGAGGAAATAAACTCAAAAACATACTACCTAAATGACTAGAAAAAGAAACTTTTTTAAAAAGAAAAGAGATTTTGGACCAAGAAAGAATGAATACATTAAAGTTCCTGAGGTCTTCCTAATCGATCAAAATAATGAAAACCATGGTGTTGTAGCTACAGCTAAGGCTTACAAGATGGCTCAAGAAGCTGGACTTGACCTTGTAGAGGTTTCACCAATGGCTAAACCACCAGTTTGTAGAATCCTAGATTTTGCAAAATACATGTACGAACAGAAGAAAAAAACTAAAAAGAGCAAATCTTCTGGAAAGACAAAACCACAAAAGGAATTCAAATTCACACCAGTAATAGACGTTGGTGACATGGAGTACAGAGTAAGGCGAGCTATTAAGTATCTTGAGAAAGGTCACCAAGTACGTATAACGATGTTCCGTAAAGGACGACAAAGCCAGGATCAAGCGAAGGAAACCTTCGATAAAATCTTGACTTTCTTCACTGATTACTCTAAAATCGAAGCCGAGCCTCGTAGAGAGGGAAGAAAATTTTTTGTAACATATAAACCTCAAAAGAATGGCAAGACAAAGAACAAGAAAGACAGCAGTGAAGAGATTTCGAAAGAGCAATCCGAAGGGGAACAGAAAAGCTAAATTGCTTTTTAGACCTAGTGGGCAGCACCATTTGAAGACAAAACTCTCTAGAAGGGCTAAAAGAAGAAAAAGAAGTAACAGAGTGATCGACAAGTCAATTGCTCGAAAGTATGAAGTAGTATTAAGTATCTAATAAAAATCTTTAGTTTTAAGAATTAAGAAATCATGAGAACAAAAACAGGAAAAGTCAGACGAAAAAGACACAAAAAGATCCTTTCAAAAACTAAAGGTTATCGAATGACAAAGAACAGATTGTTCAGAGTTGCTCACGAAGCTTGGATGCACGCTGGTCAGTATGCTTTCAACCACCGAAGACGACGTAAAAGTCAGATGAAGAGAGTCTGGGTTTCTAGAATCTCTGCTGCAGCAAAGAACAATGGAACTTCATACAGTGAGTTAATGAAGAACCTAAAAGCATTCGGTTCCAGTATTAATACAAAGATGCTTTCTGAAGTTGCATTCAAAACACCAGAAGTATTCTCAAGTATTGTTAAGCAGGTAGGCGGCAAATAAGCCAAAGTTCATAAGAAGTTCAACCTCCCTGCAAAGGGAGGTTTTGTTTTATCCCCTCCAGAAAAAAGAAATGATAATTCGACATGAGTTGAATATTTTTAGCTCAAAGGAAATAAATAAAATATATTTTGAAAAGTATGAAAAACACTAAAAAACAGAAAGAGGCTCAAAAGTCTTACAAAAAGCTTTTCAAAGCATTTGTAAGGATTCAAAGACTCACACTAAAGCATATTAAATGGCCGATCGTTACGTTATTTGTCACAATGGCACTAACAGCTGCCGTTCCATTTGGTCTAAGCAAAGTAACAAATTTAATAATTGATGAGGTGATCTCGATAATTGACTCCGGAGCACTAAAGCTAAGCAATAACTTGAAGTATCTCCTTGCAGGTATGATTTTGCTAAGAATCTTCGATGAAAGTGTCTGGGCAGTTCTAAACTTTATTGAAGATAAAGTCCGATATATTTGTTCTGAACTATTCACAATTAAATACTTAGAGAAAGTAAGTCAACTAGATATAGTTCATTACGAATCATCTAAAACATATAATGTTATTGAAAAAGCAAAAGATTCGTATTCTTGGAGACCTGCAACTCACATAATCCGCACAGCATGGTTCTTTAAGGTATTTGTATCTGTAATTGTGAGTGTAGCTATCTTTGCTAGTTTATCACCATTATTTTTAGCCATATTAACACTCACATCAGCCCCATTACTTTATGTAAATATTAAAGCAGGGAACACAATCTGGTTTGTCTGGGATAAAAATGTAGAAATCAAAAAAGAATTCTGGTCCAGGCTAGACACCCTTACAAATGAAAAGTCTTTGATGGAGCTAAGAATCTTTAATTCAAAAAATAAGATAATTAATGAGATCAAGAAAATCTTTAATGACTTTCATAATGAAGAGTTGAGAGCTATTCAAAAAGCAAAGTTCTTAGATGCCTGTGCAAGTGGTATTGCTCAAGTAGGGATTATCGCTTTTTACATATATATAATTAATGAAGCTATAAATGGACGACTGACAATAGGTGAAATTACATTTTATACGTATACAGCAAATGGATTTAGCGATCGTCTAAACGGTATGTTCAGAAAATTTGCGGAAATCTACAGTGGGTTGAATTATATTGATAATCTATTTGAATTTTTTGATCTCAAAAGAATTATTAAATCTGGTAATAAAAGTTTAAGTCTTGATCCTCAATCACCTCCTAAGCTTGAGTTTAAAGATCTAAATTTCAGATACTCAGGAGCAAAATCTGACACTATTAATGGCCTTAACTTAATAATAGAACCTGGAGAGAAGTTAGCTATAGTTGGTGAGAACGGTGCAGGTAAATCAACTCTCGTTAAGCTCCTTTCAAGATTCTACGATCCTACTCAAGGTGAAATCCTAGCTGATGGAGTAAACATCAAAAGATTTGTTGTTGAGGACTGGCATAAGCAGATTGGTGTTCTCTACCAAGACTTCACTCAATACGGATTCTTACCAGTACAAGAGAATATCGGTATTGGAAATCAAGAGTTAGCACAGGATCTGGAGTCAGTACAAAAGAGTGCAAATAATGCCGGAGCACACGAATTCATCAAAGAGTTCGATAAGGGTTATGATCAAAGACTTAGTAAGTACTTTGAAGGTGGCACAGATCTCTCTGGTGGTCAGTGGCAACGCATCGCCCTTGCAAGAGGCTTCTTTAGAAACTCACCAATCATCATTCTTGATGAACCAACATCTGCAATAGATGCTAAAGCGGAGAGTGAGATCTTTGACAAGTTATACGAATATACTGAGAATAAGACAGTAATAATAATCTCACATCGCTTCAGTACGGTCAGAAAGGCAGACAAGATCATTGTACTCGATAAAGGACAGATCATCGAAGCAGGGACCCATGAAGAGCTCCTAAAGCTCGATGGCAAGTACAAGGCAGCCTTTGATACCCAGGCGAAAGGGTATGTGTAGATTAGTTTAAATATTGGAAAGACATGGAAAAAAAGTTAAAAGTTGAGAGTCTAAATGCAACAATATATTTTGGTGAAGAGTTTTCACCAGCGTTCAATGAAGATGTCGCTTCTGTTTCAATAGAAGTAAGCGAGTTCAATTTGAATTCCAATCTTGATCTATACTTTGCTATTGAGAATCTAGACAAATCAGG
>JAHDCA010000055.1 GCA_020630115.1 Candidatus Dojkabacteria bacterium
AACTTATTCATGGGCATTAATTCCTTTATATCTTGTTTATAAGGCCTTTTATAATCCTATACTAAATAGGTTTGATTACTTTATCTGGTTGATATGCTTACTTAACTTCGGGTATTTTAATGAGCTTGGCTTTATCTTAGTCTTAGAACTTCTAAGTGTAGTAATCGACTACTCCAATACAAACAGTCAGAAAGTTTTCAAACTCTATGAGGTATAAGTAACTCGTATGTAAGATAGGTAGAAGTAAACACGAAGTAAGTACTAAAGACTATAACTTGATTAGAAACGGCGTCACTCAAGGTACTATTTCTTTGTGAATAAAGGGCGACCTGGAGTAAGGCAACAGAGATAAAGACTATAACTTGCAACTTTTTTTCGAGATTTAATAAGTAATTCATCATCAGTGATGTTGCAGAATATAATCCCATACCTATTCCGTATATAACAGCATATTGGGTTACTTCCTGGTATCTTCCTTCAAACATTATCTCAGTTATCAAATCCCCAAAGATATAATAAACTATTACAACCGAAGCGCTACCTAAAAGATTAAGTCCAATTGCAATAAAGAATAATTGATTTCTTTTCTTTGGTGATTTCTCCTTTGCAACTGAAGCAAATACGACCCCATTGATAAATACAGTTGCGAAATAAACTACTTTACCAACTAATGAAAGTGCAGAGTAAGCTCCTCGGTAGCTCGAGTCTACTAACATTAAATCAAGCGTAAATCCTAAGTTAAAAGTAAGGTAGGTAAAGAGCATTACAAGTGATTCTCTGATATTGAGATTGCTTGAAAGTGCAGGTTTCGATATTTTAGGTAGTTTAATAAAGGGCATTATAGCAATTCCCGTAATAAATCCTGGGATCGCTATTGCAAGCATAGCCATTTCTGGAGTAGGTTCAAAATTAAATATCATTAATATAAAGCCTACTTTTATTATAGCTTCGAAAAGATTAATTATATTAACTAGTTTAATCTTCTGCATTCCCATCAAAAGACCTTTTGGCAATGGAGCAAAAACTGAATTGAAGCTTATAAACGAAATTAGTATAACTAGCTTGAAGGGTACATCAAGGCTTTCTGCTATCAATGGTGATATAGCAGCAATAATAGCTCCAACTATAAAACCTAAAAATAGAAAGAACTTGATATTTCTCGTTCTAAAACTCTCAAGGTTCTCATCAAGATTTTCAGCAACAAACTTAGTTATAGAAGAAATAATTGTTGTAGCTGGGATTTGGATTAGGTAGAGAATACCTACAACAGCATTGAAGTCTCCAAAGTCCTTCTCAGTTAGTCTTTGTGCAAGTAGAACATTAAAGTAATAGTTCAAAGCACTTACTGCAACGCCTGCTCCTGAGCTAAATACAATATCAAAAAAGAATTTTCTAAACATCCAGATATTATACTCTATCAGGGGTAGATATTGTAGGGGTTGGGTTTCTTTATCTTACGAAATTCCTTGATATAATGTAACTATGTCTAAAGTAAAGAATAAAAAAGAGGTGAAGTACTCGAATAAGAAAGAACAGAAAAACTACCTGGGACTCTCTTGGAAACCATTTGTTGGATTGTTAGTCTTCGTGTGTTTAGTCTTAGCACTTTACTTTGCAGTGTTGAGAGCTCCTCTTGTACTGTATCAAGCTTCAAAAGCCAATTCAGATGTGAAGACAGTTCAATTTACTTTAATGCAAACAGCAGATGTCGATAACCGTTTTAGCGGAGAGGAAGTTGAGATTGATTTTTCTGGATTTGATTCTGACTTTGAGTATAAAAAAGTATTAAATGGCGAAATAGATATTGAGAACAAGAAAGCTGTTGTTCAAGTAGAGCTCACAGATGCACAGGTCAACGGCGAGCCGATAAGTCAGAGATATAGCTATTTTTATTTGGATGATAGTACATATCTTAAAGAAGGGGAGGAGTTTATTAAGATCGATGAGGACAACATTTTAGGAGAAGATCTAGATATATTATCATTTGAACAATTGAGAGATCTGGTATACCCGTTAACCACTTCTGATATAAACAAGTATGAGAACAGATATCTTGGCTTTGATAGTGAAGGTAATGTTTACAATTACGAGCTGATTGAAAGAGAAGGGTATGAAGAAAGTATCAAAGACCTTTTAATATATGACTTAAGTAGTAAAGGCCTGTCAGGAATTCAACATGACCAAATCAATCTAGATAATTTGAAGAACACATTGAGGATAAAGTCAGGTTCAAACTCAGTTGAATCCATCTCGATGACAATTGATCAAGTCAATATACTAGATATCTCAATCTCAGACTCAGTTTCATTTACTCAAACCTTAGATGAATTGGAGATAGAAACAAAGATTGAACAGATAAATCACGATATCGAATTTGATTTTGACTCGCATACACAGGAGTAACTCAAGATAGATTAAGAAGGTTTAATCCCCACTATTATGGTAAAATAGCGCGTGGAAATTAGAGCAAACAAGTTAATGTATGAAACTCCTAAAAACCGTTTAAGGGTTTTTTTTGATATGTCTTTTAACATCTTTCCACGAAGAAGAGTTGGACTTGTTGGTCCAAACGGAAGTGGTAAGACTACTTTGCTCAGAATAATCGATGGTCAGATAAGACCTAGTTCAGGTAATCTTAGAGTTAAAGGTGACACAATTTATGTGAGTCAGGTAAACCTTAAAGACATGCAATCACTCCGGATTAACTCAGCTTTTAAGGTAATCGCAGGAAGGTTTGGTATAGAGATAAATTCAGATACGGATTTTGAACTACTTAGTGGGGGTGAGAAGTTAATGCTCAACATAGCTCAAGCTTTAGTCGAGAATCCAGATATCCTTTTACTCGATGAACCTACTAACCACCTTGATATTATATCGAGAAAAAACTTAATTGAAGTTTTGAATGAATTCCCAAATACATTAATAATTGCTTCTCATGATATTGGTCTTCTTGATCAGGTTACAGACCAAACACTGTATATAGAGTATGGGAAGGTTTATCAGTTGGAAAACCCTTATACTAAAGCTTTGGTTGAGTTAGAAGATATACATGAAGAGACTTTAGCAAAGTTTAAGAAAGAAGATAAAGAACTGGTAAGGCTTGACCGAACTTATCATGGGTATCTCGATAAAATAAGAGATAGACAAGCTAAGGTTAGGATTATCGAGAAGAGAGGTGAAGCTTCAATCGATTTCTTTAATGCTTCGACAGATTACAAAGAGGAGTTCCAGCAATATATAGAAGATGAGGATTCTGTATCACAACTTAAAACTACAGACTATACAGCAGATGATTATGGTAGTTTCTCAATTAATGATGGTGTTATGGGTATTAATGAAGATGAAGTACTAATTGAGGATATAAATCTCGATATAAAATCTTCAAACAGAGTGAGTATACTTGGTAGAAATGGTGTCGGTAAATCGATGTTTATGAAATCAGTACTTCAAAAGGCATACGGTATAGATAAGTTACCGGGATTCTTAGAAGGCAAATTCGACTGTGAGGAGATAGGTAAATTCGCTTTTATCGATCAGAGCTACAAAATAGTTGATGGTGAAAAATCAATGATTGAAAATCTTAAAGCAAGCTCGCCAGGGCTAAGTAGGAACAACCAACAATTCCACCTAAAGCAAGTGGGTTTTGATAAACCGATTCAATGGAATAGACGAGCAATACATCTAAGTGGTGGCGAACTTGCTAGGCTTGCTATAGCTATGGCAACAACTAAGATGCAGAAGATGCTCTTTTTAGACGAACCTACTAACAATCTTGATATCGATACGGTTAAAATAATCACTCGTAAATTAAATGAATTTAAAGGGACTTTGATCGTTATCAGTCACGATCTTCATTTCCTATCAAGATTGAATATTAATAATTCTCTAGTTATTAAAGATAAGAAGATCAAAAAATTAGAACTCTTTGATTACGACAGCGAGAATCTTTACGAGCAAGTTGCGAACTTGATCTAAAACTCTGCTAAACTCTCTAGTATGGAAAATTCAGCAATATGGCTAATAATAGGTATAGCTCTTTCAGCTATTGGTTTCTTCATCTACGATAAGTATAGAAAAGATGGTAACAAGGAGACCTCAGATGAGTTAATGAGCTTGATGGAGATGAAGATCAAATCGATGCTCCCTGAAGTGCTCAAAGATGCCAACAGCCAGTTAATTCAAGTAGCTAACGATAAGTTAGGTAGTGAGAAGAGGGAGATCCAGAAAGACGTAGAGACTAAACGTTCAGAGATTGAAAGAATGGTTCGGAGGATAGAGCGTGACCTTAAAGATAATCAACTTAAACTCGAAGAGACTGAGAAGCAGAGAGTAGGGAGTTTCGAGAACTTAAGTCAAAGGCTTAACGAGTATAAAGATGTAACTGACAAACTTTCTTCAAGCACTGAAAAGTTAAACAAAGTATTGGCTAGCAACCAGGGTAGAGGTAAGTTTGGAGAGCAGGTTGCTGAAGACCTACTTAAGATGTCGGGGTTTGTTATTGGTACCGACTTTGTTGCAAACAAGGCTCAGGCTAGTAACTCTAAGCGTCCTGACTTCACAGTCTTCTTACCTGATGGTACTAAGATCAATGTCGATGTTAAATTCCCTCTTAACAACCTTCAAGCGATGACTCAAACCGAAGATAGAGGTGAGAAAGAAAGGTTATTTGAGCTTTTCCGCAAAGATGTTAAAGAGAAGATAAAGCAAGTCACTACTAGAGACTACATCAACCCAGATGAGAACACTGTAGACTTTGTAATAATCTTCATACCTAACGAGAGTATCTTCTCGATTATCTATGAAAGAATGCAAGATGTCTGGCAATACGCAATTGAACAGAAGGTTGTCCTTGCTGGTCCTTTTAGTTTTACAGCAATACTTCGGATGGTGAGGCAGAGTTACGACTATTTTAAGGTAAGTCAAAATATCCGATCTATAGCTAACAACATCGAGTCTGTATCAAAAGAGTTCGGCAAATTCTCGGAAAGCTTCGAGAAGGTAGGTAAGAAACTTGATGCAGTACAGAAGGAGTACGATACAGTTAGAACAACTCGTTTTAATCAACTAAGAAAGAAGATGGATTCTGTTAAGAGTATAGATGAGATACCTAAAAGCTCATCTGAGCCTAGCTCGTTGCCTACTCTAAATGTAGCAAAACCAACAAATGGTCAGGCAATACTTAGTGAAGGTAATGAAAATCAGGCTGATTTTGATCAAATGAGTCTGTAAGGGTAGAGTCAGGCTTTCTATTCTGCAAAATTTGAGCTTAGTTGAATTCAATAGACACAAAGCACTATTCTGCTATAATCCAAACAATGAAGTTGACTGTTTTTATTCCAGCCTACAACGAGGCGGAATCAATTGAATCAACTGTCCAAAACATTAAAAAGGTATTTAGATCCGATAAATATCTTAAAAAAGTATTTTCAAAAAAAGAAATCGTAGTCCTAGATGATAACTCAACTGATAATACTGTTGAGATCTGCAAAAAGTTAAGGGGCGTCACAGTATATGAGAACAAAGGGATCAGTAAAGGAGTAGGTCGAAATCTAAGAATTAGTTTGAACCATCTATATGAGAGAAGGGCCGACATAACTGTGGGTATTGATGCTGATGGTCAGTTTGATCCTTCCGACTTACCTAGGCTAATTGAACCAATCATTGATGGAACTGCTGATATGGTTACAGGTACAAAATTCTCAGACAGAAACAATCCACCTGTAGGGCTTAATTGGAAGAAGCTATACGGAAATTACTTAGTAGTCTTTATAATCAACTTTATATTGGGTGCAAACTTCACTGATGTAAGCTGCGGGTATAGAGCATATAACCGAAAAGCGTTATATAGTTTGAAGATTTGGGGGAACAGAACGTATGTTCAAGAAGCTTTTGTTGATTTGTTCTTTAAGGGGATCGACATAGCTGAAGTACCGATTGAAGCAGTATATGAAGGGATTAGACCAAGCAAAGTCTTTAGATTTAAGGGTGGGATTATATGGTATGGGTTTCGGACATTGAACATAATCATCCGATCATTGAGAGATTATAAGTCATTTGAATTCTTTGGGAGCTTGAGCCTTATTTCTTTCTTTGCATCAATATTGCCTGCGGTAATTCTTATATTTCACTATTGGAAATCAGGAAGCTTCTCCCCGTACATATTCTTAGGCTTCATATCTGGTGGACTCGTCGGTTTCTCTGTTCTGATGATGATTGTGACGTTATTAGCTGACATGATAAGTCGTTTAAGGCTAAACCAAGAGGCAGAAGTTATACGAAGAAGGTTCGAAACTTTCGCTAAAGGTAAAAAGTAAACTCTCGGATAGAATTTATCATTGGCTGGATAGAGTAGTGTTAAGTAAGAAAAGCTCCCTCGTAGGAGGGAGCTTTAATATTACTTGAAGTGT
>JAHDCA010000056.1 GCA_020630115.1 Candidatus Dojkabacteria bacterium
TTGGCAATCTTAATCTCTGGATAATTATTCTTTAATACTTGCTTGATATGATCCTCGATATCTTTCTTAGCATGCTTTTCGAATTTATAAACTCTCGCTCTTGATAGAAGTGCATTATTAACTGTAAATGAAGGGTTCTCTGTCGTTGCACCGATAAGTATAATGATCCCCTTCTCTACATATGGTAATAGTGCATCTTGTTGGGCTTTATTCCACCTATGTATCTCGTCTAGAAATAGGATAGTCTTCTTATGGTGCTCATAATTATTAAGTGCAATCTTGAGAATCTTTCGCAACTTCTCTTTACCACTATTAACAGCCATGATTCTATGAAAGTCATAAAACATAGTCTCAGAGATGATATAAGCTAGGGTCGTTTTACCACAACCTGGAGGTCCCCAAAAGATCATAGAAGGTATAGAGTTAGTCTCTATGAAGTTACGAATAGGCCCATCTTTACCAACTAAATGCTTCTGTCCAACAAAATCATCTAGCGAGTCGGGTCTTAATTTTGAAGCAAGTGGTTCCATTAAATTGAGTATAGCAGGATAAGGGTTAAAAATTAATGAATTCTATAAATTGATACGCGAGTGCTAGAATTTTAATGTAAGGCTGATTCGCCCTCTCCCTTTGTCGATCTCGATAACTTTCACTTCAAGCTTATCATTAAGAGATAATACTTCTGAAGGGTCAGATATGAAGACATCGGAGATCTGAGAGATATGAAGCAAACCATCATTTTTGATACCGATGTTAACAAAAGCTCCAAAGCTCGTTAAGTTGCTAACTATCCCTGGGATTATATCCCCAATTTCTAGATCATCTATTGAGCTAATATCTTTTGCAAAACTAAATTCTTCATTCTCCCCTCTCGGATCTATACCAGGTTTTTTTAGCTGTTCAATTATATCTTCAAGAGTAGGTAAACCTATATCTTGATTAGTGTATTTATTAAGATCTAATGATTCAAGTTTAGCTACAGTTTCATTATCAAGGGCTGATGAAGTTAGTTTGATATTGAGATCTGTTAGTATTTGTTTAGTGACCTTGTAGCTCTCAGGATGTACAGAGGTGTTGTCTAATGATTCACTAGACTCTGGTACTTTTAAAAATCCTGCGCTCTGTTGATAAGCCTTAGCACCGAGTTTATTAACCTTTAACAGTTCTTCCCTCGAAGTAAAACCGTCATTTTTATCTCTGTACTCGACAATATTGTGCGCAAGCTTTGGGCCTAATCCTGAGATTTGTTCAAGCAATTTAAAACTTGCAGTATTAAGGTTTACCCCTACTTGGTTTACACAAGATTGAGTCACGAATTCTAGTTCGTTTTTAAGAAGTGATTGGTCAACATCGTGTTGATACTGACCTACCCCGATTGACTTGGCATCTATCTTGATTAATTCAGCCATTGGGTCTTGCAGTCTCCTACCGATAGATATAGCACCTCTGACTGTAAGGTCTAAATCTGGGAATTCTTCTTGAGCTAGTTGTGAAGCGGAATATATAGAAGCTCCATCTTCATTAATTAAGAATGTTGGAATCTCTTTGTCGGAGATATTTCCTAAGTTGTTTTTAATGAATTCTTCAGTTTCTCTTCCAGCAGTTCCGTCTCCTATCGCGATAGCATTGATATTATGTGAATTAATAATTTCTTTTAATTCTTTAATACTTGGCTCTTTGCTCCTTTGAGGATATATTACACTTGAGTGGATATACTTACCTTTAGTATCTATAACTGCAAGTTTGCATCCTGTTCTTATTCCGGGGTCAACTGCTAGTATGTTTTTGTTTTTAAGAGCAGGCGATAAAAGTAACTGTTCTAGGTTCTTCGAAAAAACTTTAATCGCTTGTGTGTCAGCGTTTAATTTTGCTAACTTGAACTGCTCTTGTTCAAGTGATTTGCTTAATAGCCTCTTGTAGGCATCTTCGATTGCTAAGTTCATTAACTCTTTAGAGTTGGGAGTTTGACTGTCCCGAACTATATGAAGTTTGTTAATTCGTGCGATTATTAACTCTTTAAGTGGTGTTATCTTGAACTTTAAAAAACCTTCATCTCTACCTCTACTTATAGCGAGAAATCTGTGGCTTGGTATATCACTAAGTGACTGTTTAAAATCAAAGTAGTCTTTGTACTTTGAAGCAGAGTCTTTTTTTTTCTTAACAACCTTTGAGGTGATCGTTGACTGGTTATTGTAAAGTTCTCGAAGTTGCTCTCTTGTTTGTTTATCTTCATTAATTATTGAAGCTATGATAGCTATAACACCATCTCTGACTTGCTCAACGCTAGTAACATTATCATTAAAGTAATGATTTGCTTCATTTCCCAAGATTACATCATCTTTTTGGTCGTAAATCTTTAACGCTAGTGGTTTAAGCCCGTATTTGATAGCTTTATCGGCAAGTGTTTCTTTTTTCTTCTTGAATGGCAAGTAAATGTCTTCTAGCTCTTGAATATCCTGAGAGTCATTAATTAACGAAACAAGTTCAGGAGTTATCTTACCTTGTTTATCAATTGTCTTTGTTACAAATTCTTTTCTTTGTTGAAGTTTAAGCAGTTCCTCATTAAGTTCTTTGATATCCTTAATCGCAATTTCATCTAAAGAGCCTGTGACCTCTTTTCGGTATCTAGCGATAAAAGGGATTGTTGAATCTTCTAATAGCTCAAGAACCTTACTTACTTGTGAGATTGAGATATTAAGTTTTAATGAAATTGCTTCGACTAAACTCATAATACTAAACTCGCTCTATAGAATCTTTGTGAATTACTATCTTCTTTGACTTGTAAAGTCCGCCTAGTGCCTCCTTGAACTTCTTCTTACTCAATCCGAACTTTTCCATTATCTCTTCTGGAGCTGATTTGTCTGAAACTGATATAAAGCCATTACTATCTTTTAACACTTCCAAAATCTTATCTTGAACATTACTCTGTCTTTGAGAATAGCTTTGAGTTGGAAGACCTAGATCGATATTTCCGTTCTCTCGTATCTTTTTAATCACAACTTCCAGTTCGTCATCTACTCTTAGACTAATTGTAACCTCGCTAAAGAATATTAACCCTTCTCTTCCATCTTCCAACTCCACTCTAAAACCAAGTGGTGTGTCAGCAATTACTCTTCCTGATATCGGATTCTCTTGATCTTGCATAATTATATTTCCTTAATGAACTCTAAAGAGTCCTTGTTGTGATTAGATATCTTGTATCCATCGAGATTAAATTTCCTTAAATGTATTAATTTTGTCGGTTTGGCCTTGGCGATGAAATTAATAAAATGCCCTCGAGCCATCTTTGAGTATATACCAATGTTCTTTAGTTCGTTGGCTTTTCTTTGCTTAAAGATTATCTCGGTGATAGGATGTTTGAATTTTTTACGATCAATTACCTTGGAATACTCTTTTGATGCAATATCAATTAGGACTTTCTCCTCATGGGTTTCAAGTTCTGAACTTAGTGAATTTGTAATCTTCTCTTTCCAAAATTCATATAGATCCTTTGAATCATTAACACTTAATCTTGATTTCATTTCTAATCTATATGCTTGAATCAAGTCGTAAGGTTTTAGTACACCGTAGAAACCAGTGACAATTCTCAGACTTTTCTGCAGATACTCCTGTGTTGATCTATCAAAAAGTTCCTCTTCAAACTGCTTGTATATATCACCTTTATATACTTTGAGTGCTGGTCTAGAGTTATTGCTAAACTGCATATCAAACTTTTCCAGTCGAGAAAGATTAAGCTGAAGTATCTTATCACTAACCTTCAAGAGATCCTTAAGTTCATTAGCAGTTAAGGTTCTCATAGCTTTCAATACTTCTAGAGTCTCGTGTGGAAATTGGATCTTGGAAGTTAATGAATCCTTAATATTAGATTCAAAATCTTGAGTCTTTGCTGGTGAGGTAATGAAAATCATTTAATTATTATAGCTTATTCTCAGCGATAAATAACTTAATCTGCCAGTATTCAAACTTTTCGTCTAATTCCTCAAATATTGGGCGTAGTTTTTCAGTACCGTATTTGTCTATTGCCTTTTTCAATAAATATCTCTGAGCATCATTTAGCTTTAGACTTAAATTGACTTCAAAACCCTTCTCCTTAAGCTCTAATAAATGATAATACACAGTTGATCTAGTTAGTCCTCTTTCCAACGCGATATCCTTAATACTTACTCCGACTTCATGAAGTTTTAATGTTGCCATGTGTGAGCCCAATTTCATCTTATGACCTTTTTCATTTTGAGTCCTGGTAAACTCTATAATCTCTTTTATGATCTGCTCTCCGTATTTTTCAGATTTTGAAGGCCCTATACCATCAACTTTAAGTAACTCATCCTTGTTAATAGGTAGTAACTCAACGATGTGTTCGAGGGTGGAATCATTAAATACAATGAAGGCCGGGACATTTGAGTCTTTAGCGATCCCCTTGCGAAGCACTTTAAGCCTTTGAGTTAGGTCTCTTCTTGCTTGGAGCTGTGGTGAGACTGCTTTTTCAGTTTTCTCCTCTTTCTTAATATTTAATGAAGGTTTAACAAGCTTTACTTTATGATTTTCTTGTAAGATACTTTTAGCTATATCAGTATATTTCAGGCAGTTGTAGTTAGTAAAATCAATCTTGAGAATCCCTTGGTTTATCATCTGGTCGATGTAGTTTGTCCAATCATCTCTAGATATATCTTTACCTGCACCGTATGTCTTGATCTCATTAAGTCTTAATTGTTTGATCCTTTTAGTCTCAGCACCAACTAGTATTTCCATTAATAATTGTCTTTGTATGTTGGTCTTTGCCCTGATTAATGCACTTAATGCTTTCTGAGTTATAACAGTTCCATCGAATGTTTTTGGGGGATTTAAACAGATATCGCATTTTTCACATGAAATATCTGTCTGCTCATCAAAATAGCTTAAGATCTCCTTCCATCTACAGCTATAACTTTGTGAGTATGAGTACATCCGATCAAGTTTTGCACTTTGAACATAATTCTCACTACCATGTGTAATCCTCTTGAGAAGCATTAGGTCAGAGAGATTACTAAGTAATAAGGTTTCACTTTCAAGTCCATCTCTACCTGCTCGCCCGATCTCTTGATAATAGTTCTCAACACTTTTAGGCAAGTTATAATGAGCTACCCATCTGACGTTTGATTTATCAATTCCCATGCCAAAGGCGATAGTTGCACAGACGATCTGCAATTCATCTTTGATAAATTGATCTTGAACTTCTTGTCGTTGCTGTTGGTTTAGTCCTGCATTGTATGCCTTAGCATCAAATCCTTCAGATTTTAAAAGGCTGGCAAGATTTTCTGTCCCTTTGCGGCTTGTGCAGTAAACGATGCCAGAATCATCTTCCTTGCCTATTAAGAAACTTTTTAATTTCTTGAATTTCTGATCACCAGATTGAACTTTTATTGATAGATTTTCTCTTAAAAATGATGACTTAAACTGAACTGGTTCATTAAGTTTTAACTTTTGGATTATGTCATCACTTGTTGCTTTGTCAGCCGTTGCTGTTAGCGCTATCACTGGGACTTTAAGTGTGTCTTTGAGCTGACCAAGTTTAGCGTATTCCGGTCTAAAATCATGCCCCCAACTTGATATGCAGTGAGCCTCGTCAACCGCTATGAAAGAGATCTCAATTGACTGTAATAAATCTATTAATGAACTGTTAATTATTCTTTCAGGTGATACGTAAATAATGTCTAATTTTTGATTTCTAAGTGCATTGATTATCTCGATCTCGTCATTGTTAGATTGTGAGCTATTTAGATACTCGGCTTTTATATTATTAATTTTTAATGAATCAACTTGATCTTTCATTAAGGAGATTAATGGCGATACGACTATTGCAGTACCTTTTTGAATGATTGCAGGGAGTTGATAGCAGATTGATTTACCAGCGCCTGTTGGCATTATGGCTAAGACATCATTACCATTTAATACTTCAGTTATGATATCTTTTTGAAAAGCTCGAAATTGAGAATAACCAAAATTATCTTTTAATGATTTATCTAAATTGTATTTTTTGGCTTTACTCATTTTACTGCTGAAGGTAAGTCAATTTTTTATTATACTTGAGAATAAGTTAATAGTTCGAGTTATCAAACAAGCGGATATTAATAAAGCTTACAGAAATCATTTTTATAACATAGACCCATTTACTCCAATCCCCTAACCAATAACCTTCACCAATTCTTTCCAGATCCTAACCATTGCCCAAGTATCGAGTTCACAATATTTCAATAAATCTAACTCCAGCTTCGTCTTTTCATCTTCACTTTTATCCCCGTAAGCTAGGTCATGCCATCCTCTCATTGCTCCTGTCCCATCAGCTATATCTAAATGATCATAT
>JAHDCA010000057.1 GCA_020630115.1 Candidatus Dojkabacteria bacterium
GATACTTGCATAGAAGACTCACTTAGACTTGTAGCTCAGACTGGCTCAGGGGTAGTCAAAGGATGTTTCCACTCTTACACTGGGACAGCTAGCTACATAAGTGACATAGTCGCTGCAGGTCTTGGGATCGGTTTTAATGGAATAATTACTTATAAAGGAGCATCAAACGTTAGAGATATAGTAAAGCAAACACCATTAGAGAGCATACTTATCGAGACGGACGCACCTTATCTACCAACTGATAGCGTTAGAAGGGATAAAAGTAGAGAATCGAGACTTGGTGCTCCGGATCAATGCTTCGAGATTGCTCAAGTAATTGCTGAGATAAAAGATGTGGATCTTGCTTACTTGATTGATGCTACAAATGACAACTTTGTTAGGCTGTTTGGATGACCATCAATTTTGTATTCACAACTAATAATTCTCTAGATTTCTCAGAACGTTGAAATATAATTCATCAAGTTCCTCAAAAGACTTATCAATATTCTCAACTGTTCCTTGAGGGAAGTCATCTTTGTTAAAATCGAACAATGCTTTGTTCGATGATTGACTTTGTGAAGGTAGTTGACCGTAATCTTTAATAATTGCTAAAGGATCTTTATAGGTACTCTCTACAAGACCATTTCTGCAGTGCTTATAAGATAGATACTCCTTAACTGATGGTTTTATACGATCTATCCACTTGGAGTGTGTCTTAATCGGAGTCTTATTATATTGATTATAACTGTTTACGATATAGCCTATGAACAAACCTTCTCCTGAGAGTACTCTGTTAGATGGAACCTCTCGAGAGAGTGCTTTGGCAGTAAATTTCCATTGATCCTTCCAAGTCTCTAGCATCTTCCCAATGTTCTCAATTCCCATCAGTGAGAAATTATCGGGCCTCAAAGGTGTAACGAAATAATCAGTATCAAGAAGTATGACTTTATTGAGGAAACCTAAGCTCGGCGAAGTATCGATCATGAAGAGGTCGATCTCCTCATTAAGTCCTTTATACTCTAAAAATCTTTTTATCGCACTTGTTATAGTGTAACCGGAAAATTGGCCTGACATAGCTAAAGTAAAGTTTGCACTCAACACCTCTTCAAAAAGACTAAGTTTCAGACTACCTGGGAGTATCTGAAGGTTTTCATAGTTAGTATCTAAAAGATCAACGTTGAAATTCACATCACCTGTAGCACTAACAAGATCCTTAATTACATCCGAGATCGAATTTTGCGAGTCAGAGAACAAGTTCTTTTCAAAAAGATTGCCAAGGGCTAGCTCAGAAAGATTAGCTTGTGGATCAAGATCTATTAGTACCGTCTTGAAACCATTCTTAGCAAACTTAACCGCTAAGTTATAACTTAAAGTCGTCTTACCAACTCCTCCTTTATTACTAAAGAATGTCAGTTTCTTTGTTCTAGTGAACTTCATATACTGATTGTATCAGAAGAATATTAACTGCACACTTCTTTTACAGATTGCTTACCCTAACCACTAGTACAAATTCACCTTTATCATTTAGATTCTCAATATCTTCGAGATCATTAATTCTTAAGTACTCTTCAAATTTTTTGGTCATCTCTCTTGCTACAAAGATCTCTCTTTGATCAAATTCATTAATAATTAATGAAAGGAACTTCTTTACTCTTTTAGGCGATTCGTAGATTATTAGATTTTCATTAAGGTTCGCTTTTAAGATCTCGAGCCTTTTCTTTTGTGACTTTGGTAGAAAACCAAGAAACTTAAAGTTATCAGTTGGAATTCCAGAAACACTCATTGCTGCAATCCCTGCACTAGCACCTGGTACTGGAAGTACTTCGTAACCACGATCCCCAAGATCGCGTACAAGTTTATAACCCGGATCGCTTATAAGTGGGGTGCCATTGTCGCTCACCAGTGCAAGATCAAGACCCATATCTAAC
The DNA here is from genome assembly GCA_020630115.1 of Candidatus Dojkabacteria bacterium. GTDB lineage: Bacteria > Patescibacteriota > Dojkabacteria > SC72 > JAHDCA01 > JAHDCA01. The sequence goes on from JAHDCA010000057.1 coordinate 1,908, forward strand.
TTCTGAAAAACTTTCTCAATCATCTGATCATGGTTTTGATCACGGTAAGAAACAAGCTGAGTATTTACTTTGTAATGATTTAATAATTTTTTGGAGACCCGTGTGTCTTCAGCCAGAATAAATGCTACTGAGTTTAGAATCTCAACTGCTCGGTAAGTCATGTCTCCCAAGTTACCAATCGGGGTAGAAACAACGTAAAGTTTGCCTTTATTCATCATATTGGGATTATTAAAGAATTGGTTAACTCTTCTGTAGTCTCTTCGTTGATCTCGATAGCATCTTCAAGCGAGTAGGGACCAATATGAGTTCGAACAAGTTTATACGTATTTGCAACAGTATCGATCTTTGAAGCAATGTCCTTTGTCAAAACACGGATATATGTACCGCTTGAAACTTTACACTCGTAACCAAATTCTAGTTTGTCAACTTCATTAAAATTTAATTTCATATCAAGGATATCGACCTCTCTTGGGGGAATCTCAACTTTTTTACCAGCTCTTGCTAATTCATATGCCTTTTTCCCTTTAATCTTCTTTGCACTATAAGCAGGAGGAGTCTGCATATAGCTTCCGACAAACCCTTCTAATACTGCTTTTAATTTCTCATCATCAACACCTTTGAAATCTTTATCCTCAATCACAACCTTACCTTCAGTATCCAAAGTATCAGTTTCTACACCAAATTTTGCCTCTGCCTCATATACTTTAGAGAATTTCAAAATATCGTTCATCATCTTGGTACCTCTACCAACTAAGATGATCAACAAACCACTTGCAAATGGGTCTAAAGTCCCTGCATGTCCCATCTTAACTTTCCCAGTAAATATTCTTCTTAACTTTCTAATTACATCAAAAGAAGTAATTCCAACTGGTTTATTAATTAGTAATACTCCGTCTTGAATTTCCATAGCAATTTCTCGTAAAAATCGAATTAATTTGCGACTTCATTAAATCTTAATACATTCAATCAAAGCAACGCGGTATAATTATATTATGGAAAGAGGAATTTTGATATCAATTGCAATTTTAAGTGTTTTGGCTTCTTTCTCATTTTTGATTCATGCAATCATCAACATGCAACTTGCGCCAAGTAAGATGCTTACTGCTAAGCAAAGGAAGAAGGTGATAAAGTCAATGGATCTCAAAGGAGATGAGATAGTTGTTGACATGGGAGCAGGGGATTACGGCTTACTTTATCAGATATATAAGGACTATAAAGAGACTCAACTTATCGGGTACGAGATATCTCCATTACTCACAGTCCGTTTCAAGTTCTGGTTCAAATTCGCTCACTTTAAGGATCGCAAAAGATTTAGTTTCTTCAATTACAATCTTTTTGATGCAGATATAAGTCAGGCAGATGTGATCTTTTATAACCTAGATAAGAGATACGATGCAAAGGTAAAAGCCAAATTCGATAAAGAAGCTAAGGTTGGTTCTAGATTGATTGCTTTTAGTGGTAATGAAGTCAATGTTTTAGTTAAGGAATAATAAACATCAGATCCCACTATTAAGGAAATTTGTAATGCTCATGCGAGTCATCTCCGGTATAGCGAGTCCGCGTTGTACGATATTAAGACTCAAAGACCACATCCACCTTGTGTCAATAATCTTCATACAGTCGTCTTCTCCAATTACGATGTTGTTAGTGTTTACGAACCAGTTAGCGCCATCAGTCAAGATCACAGCCGGCCTAAAGTCAGGCATCAGTGATTTTGCTTCGTAAAGATAAAGCGAAAGAATTGCGATCACTATTAGCTGGTTTTTTAAGTGTTCATTGGTTTTTAATTCTTTACGCCTATCACGCAAGATATCACCCTTAACAAAGTCTTGTACCAAGTAATAAGTGTCTTTGTTCTTATTCTCGGAACTCAAAGGTTTACCGTACACCATAAATTCGTTTGGTATAAAGCTTTGGTATTTGTACTTTGGATCTCTTAATACTTCAAGTATCAACTCTCGATTCTTGAGTTTGTGGCATACAAACGATTAGCAATTACCTCAAATACAAATTCCAAACTATCTCGGAATTTCTTCTCATCATCTGTACCATCGTATCCAAAATATGATTTGAAGGCCTCATAGAAACGATACTGCCTTGTGATTTCTTCTTGACTTGGAAGAAATTCGACTGAGAAAAGCTTAAGCAAATTATTAAGCGAAGTAGCAGGCATCTTAATTGAAAGATTATGAAATACTGGCATATCAAGATCCCACTTTCCTTCCTTGATCACATAATCTTGACCAACAGGTTTTCGCACTCTTGAGAAGAATCCACTTCCGATGTCTTCAAGTTCTACTCCTTGAAGCAGTAGAGGGATATCATAGGATCGAAATGCGTCATAACCAGGTCGAAAAGCCAGTTCATGTAATTGTGCATACAACGATTTCATTCTTTGCTATCATAACATATATGATTTCGAAAATTCGTCACAAACTTCAGACTCCTCAAGACCTAATCGCGAAGCCATTTAGCTGGCTACACCCAAACGCAATCACTTTATTAGGCATATTACCTTGTCTGCTATTTGCATATTTTGTAAGAGAAGGGGAATACTGGTGGGCGATAGTTATGATTATACTAACTGGACTAGACTTCGTTGACGGTACAGTTGCGCGAATGACTGGAAGAGTAAGCAAGTTTGGAGGAGTTCTGGACTCAAGCATAGACAGGGTATCCGATGGACTTCTAATCGCAGCTTTAGCATATGTTTTCAACTTTGAGGTTGTGATGATCTTTCTAATCTCTAGCTTTAGTATTAGTTATGTACGAGGTAAAGTTGAAAGTGTGGCAAATAACAAATTCAAACTTGATGTCGGTATCATGGAGAGACCAGAAAGAGTTGTAGGTATTGGTTTAGTTGTCTTGTTGTTAGCTACGGAAAGACCAGAATGGGCAGAGATTGTACTAGTAATACTCTGCATCCTTTCAGTTATGACTGTTGGTCAAAGGTTGTTGAAAGGTCGGGAGAGGTTGGGGTAGTAATCCTTGCTATATTAATCTTTCCAGTACTCTCAAACAACACTACCCAACCAACTTCTTCAGCTTATTCAACTTCGGATTGAGTATCTGCCAAGGGTAGGCATTTTTTCTTACACTAACATCCATTATATTTCGGTCACTAATGAGCTTCATAAAGTGTTTAGGGTTTTGGGGTATCTCTTCAAGTATATTGTAAGTACGAGTTAACTCATTAATTCGATGAGAGTCACTCCCAACAAGCGTAGCTTTGCTCGGCTGCTTATTAATATTTTTATCCTCAGAACCTGACTGATATGTGTTAAACCTCTTCTGAGCTAATCGGTTAGCAAGAGGCTGTACACACCTAGCATTAAAAACCTCAATTATATCAATCTTATCCCAGAACGCTGTTATATTACGCATTCCTATACCATCCCTAATTACTTCTAAAGGGTGGGGGACATAAACAAGCGCACCTTGCTCTTTGATTGCATCGATCGTCCATTGGAGTGTTCTTCCATAATCAATTTTCTCTTTTACAAATAAACCAATCACATCCCCAGCTTGGCATTTAATCTCTTCACCAACTATTACTTGCTTACCCAATTCTTTATGCAAATCAATCGCGAAGTCAACCTCATTATGATCCGTAATTGCGATAACATCTAGCAGACCTTCTTTTAAGACATTATGAAATTCCTCTACAGAAACACCTCCATCATGTGAAAGGGTAGAGTGCATATGGAAGTCACCTTTATAGAGAGTCTTTGTTTTAGCCATTACTTATTAAAACATAAAATTGTGTTTCGCCAAAGATCTTGGTCGGTTAATCCAAAGATATCTACTCCTGAGTATCTGTTGGCTCAACATCTACCTCTTCCAAAGCAGTACCAGTTCCGATCCTTACGATATTATCACTTCCATCATTTATAACAGCTACTCCAAGCTCTTCACTGACATAGTCGATTGATGCTTGCGCGAAAGAGCCAACTGTTTGAAGTTTATCGAGTTCTAAGTACTGATTAACAATTCCCACTTTATCTTTAGCAGATTGACCATCAACAACAACAAATTCAGCATTTCCCCAATATTCAAAATCTACAATAGATGATGGGAAATCTCTCTTGGCAAAGGAAGCATTCACTACATCTATAAAAGTAAGACTATCTGAGTCAGTTACTCCATCTGCATTTAATGCCATTGCAAAATCATTAGTAAACCAGCTTTTGAAATTTGAGATCGGTAGTGAAGTTAACTCTTTGGTTTGTCCAATTGAGCTAGCGATTGCGAACATTCCAGCATCGTTTCCATAAAGCATATTCTCACCATCAGGAGATACAAATATATCCCAGCCGATCAATGGATTACCAGTTTGGCCCCACTCTGAAAGACCACCTTGGCCTCTTGAGTAAAGATTAGGTTC
>JAHDCA010000058.1:0-3843 GCA_020630115.1 Candidatus Dojkabacteria bacterium
CCAGCCTTAGAAACAGACCGACCGATTAAACTTTTTGATTTAATTTTTCTTTGAATTTTTGCCATACTGATATTTACGATTCTATTCTAAAAAAGTAACATTACACATTTATAATTAATTCATTTTACTCTCTGTCTCCCTATTAAGAAAGACCGATAAAACTCTTTGTAACCATCCAGAACTTTCTGCATCGAGATATAGACCCATATGCCCATCATTATTGCAATAATTCCAAACCCCCAATTAAGTAGAGTCAGAAGTATTTGAGGGAGCCGGGATGCAAAAAGAAGTATAATTAAAAAATAGGATACAAACATAAATATGAAGTAAAGAATCGTTGTGTTGTTGAAATCAGTATAATCGCCTCTAATCATACTATAGAGCTTGTTATCAATTTCTAGATCATCCCTAAAACTGCGGATTAGCTTTGACAAGGCCCAAGTCTGAAAAGAGTATGCCAGTATAGAACCATTTCGTACAGCGATATCAAAAGCCGGTTTACCTTTCTCGTTAATATTGATTTTCAATAAGTCGTTTTTAGTATAGCTACTTAGAACTCTCTCAGCCCATATACGAACCAAGTTAAACTCAGGCTTCAATCCCGACATATTTACTTCAAGATCTCTAATAGAATATTTCTCAATCAAACTATCATAAGTTATGAATAACAACTCATTTGTAATGAAAACCTTAGCTGATTGAGGATTACTAACTCGATGATCGAAAAGTACAACATCACACTCGAATTCGAACTCTTCGCCCTGGGGGATTAACGCGAGAACATTAGCTTCTATTGTAGTGAGGTTATCAACTTCAAATGTCTTCATACACTATAATAGCAGGAAATTAATTGAGAATTAACATTTCTTCACAAACCTTATTGCCAGTTAAATATTCAAACTGTATGATCTGATGATGGCAACAAAATCAAAAACTTCTCTTAACAAATCAAAGATCCATGATTTCAAACTTGCAAATGGCATTAGAGTTACTGCAACTGCAACAAACACATTTAGGGCTATCCAAGGTCAAGTTACATTAGTTGGAGGTCCATGTATCGAGACAGAAGATAGAGTTGGAATTTCTCACCTAGTTGAGCATATGGTATTTGAGGGTTCAGTTAATTTCCCTGATAAGGACGAAACTAGAACGTATATCGAATTCCTTGGTGGTGAATTTAACGGGTTTACATCGTACTCTAGAGTAGGGCTTACCTTAAGTGTTCCCTCTGACAAGCTAGATTTCTTCTGTGAATATCTCTCGGATATTTGTTTTAATGCAATATTCAAAAGAGAAAATCTCCGCAAAGAGAAATCTGTAGTCCAAGATGAGATATATAGATACGAAAGCAGTCCAATTCAAGGCTTTATAAAATTCATAGATAAAAAAAGATTTATAGAAGGGTATAGGCCATATAAGATTGCCGGTACCAGGACACAAGTTGGTAAGTATACTAGGGAACAAGTTGTTGATTGGTATAAAAAGATCTTCTTTCCTGAGAACCTCACAATAAGTATCGTCGGTGATTTCGAGATTAACGATCTAAAAAAACAGCTAAACAGGACATTCGGTTTAGCACCAAGTACGGGGAGAAAAGCTCTTAAAGCAAGACATATTAAACTTTCAGAAAATGGAATACACACATATATTAATAAAAAACACGATACTGCAATTGGCATAATTTCTCTTCCTGGTCTAAATCTTCAGAAGGCAACTAAAGAAGATTTAACAATTTACGCACTCATTAGATACCTAATAGCCAATTCTCAACAAAGTATCCTTTACAAAGAGTTAAGAACAAACCTTGGTCTTCTATACTCAATAAGCGCTAATCACTCTTCAGGAATAAGTAGCCCAGGTGTATTTGAGATCTCCTTTAAGACTTCACCAGACAAACTATCAAAGGTTTACGAGATAATTTTTGAAAAGTTGAGAGAGATCAAAAAGACTGGTTTTTCTAAAGAATTGTTTGAACTGGGGATAAACGGTGGTAATAATATGCTTAAGATGGGGTATTTATCTCTTCAAGAGATGCAAGACCAGATAATACCAGAAGTCCATAAGCCAAGTGAACAAGTACTTTCATTTGAAGATATAATGAAACTAAGAAGATCAATCAATTTAGAACAAGTAAACAAAGCACTTAAAGCTCTTTTTAGGGATCAAAAGCTAAATGTGATCACCCAAGTTTCAACTCAGAAGCACAAAACAACTGTTAACAAAACACTTAAGAGAGTAGCAACTCTAGACTAGTAGGATCTTATGATAGATTCAATAAGTTCTAATTCATTAAGATCTCATTATTATCAAGATGTCTGACCAAGTCATTAATTGCTAGCTCAAAATCATTAGTATCAAGCTCGGCTCTTGAAGCAACAGGGTGACCACCACCACCAAAAGCCATAGCCAGATCTTTAACATTCACACTATCTGTAGAGCTTCTAAAGCTCATGTTAAGCGATTCATCAGCCTTATACTTATATATACAAACTCCCCATTGATAGCCTTTAGTCTTAGCTAAAAATTCAGTCTTAAAATAATTATATGCAGCTTTAAAATCAAGATAACTTAGCCCCTCATCCTCACCACATATATAACTATATAAGAAAGGGTGCTTACATTTATTTACCTCAGTGATATTTTTTAAAAGAATACCTAAAGCTTTTAATTGCGAGTTACTGAGTCTTCGGTATTGAAGTTCAAATTCGATCGGATTTTTATTAACCTTCTTAATTAACCTCGAAGCAAAATCAAACGAACTAGCATACTTTGCTGTAACAAATTTAAACAAGCCAGTATCGCCAAGAAGACCCAGATACCCAGCTTCATAGAACTTGGAATCTAGTTCATCAAAGATATCATCCAGGTAAATCTTAAATATTAGTTCAACATTACTGTAGAAGTTAAACTGAGGCGTTGAAAAGTAGATATCAAAATCCTCAATAGTCTCGAAATTATGATGATCAATACAAACCGTATACTTGTGACCAATCTCGAAATTATCAATACTTCCTTTAACTATTCGCTTTCCGCTCTTTATGTCTAAGAGTATTAGTACATCATCATTACCTAAATCATTCAGCACGTTACCATGAATAATTTCGTCAATTCCTTCAAACATATTATACGAATCAGTATCAACTTGGTCATCGATATACATTAAGACTTCATTATCGATCTCCAATATATCTTCAAGTATGTACTTCATTAAGAGAAGGGAGCCCAAAGCATCTTCATCAGGATTGTAATGCGAAACTAACCTGACTTTAGAGTCCTTAGACCTTGCATTTATAAATTGCTTGAGTTCTTCTCGATTAGTTTTCATTCTCGTCAAATTCCTCAATTAAGTCTTTAGATTTAAGAGAAGTATAATTAATCCCCACTCAAAATACCACCAATTACTTTACCGCCTAGCCCAGCGAGTCCTTTGGTTTCGCCACCATTTGCACCAAGAATACTTTTAGCCCCACTGCTACTTCCTGCAGCAGAAAGGATACGATCTGCCACACGAGAGAAGGGGAGTGATTGAATATATGCCTTGCCTGGACCTTCTAGAGTAGCCAAGAATAATCCTTCACCTCCAAAGAGGGAATTTCTAAAGCCACCAACAAATTCAATATTGTAATCAACAGTTTCTTCAAATGCAACGATACAACCAGTATCAACTTTTATTCTGTCACCTTGCTTAAGATCGAACTCACGAATCGTCCCACCTGAGTGCAGGAATGCATTACCATGGCCACTTAATTTTTGTAAAACAAATCCTTCACCACCAAAAAATCCAGCGCCAAGCCTCTTAGTGAATCTCGATATCAACTGTATTAACAAAGATACGCATCTCTC
>JAHDCA010000058.1:3853-6165 GCA_020630115.1 Candidatus Dojkabacteria bacterium
CAAGCCTCGAATGCAATCTCGATATCAACTGTAGTCTCAGAACAAAGATACGCATCTCTCTGTGCCAGTAAAGATTTACCTTCTGTCAAATCCAAATTGATAATTTTTCCAGGATATGGTGCTGCAAAGGCGACATTGGACTTATTACTAGAAGTGTTAGTAAAACGAGTTACGAAGAATTTCTCCCCAGTGATCGAACGTTTTAAACTCTTCCAAAGTCCACCTTCGGCTTCTGTGTGCATATTAACTGCATAATCCATGAAGAGCATCGATCCTGCCTCAGCACGGACTTCTTGATCTTTCTCAAGAGAAATTTCAACCATTTGCATATCATCACCGATTATTTTGTAATCAATATTCATATTCTAATTATCAAAATTTATATTAACTTTTTTTAGCTTTTCTAGCTCTTGCTGTCTTAGGTTTAGTTTTAGATACTTTACTCTTAGAAGGTGCTTGTTTTCTCTTCCTTGTTGCACGACTATTTGCCAAGCCACTAACAGCCATTCTCTGATTATTTCTTTTGATAACCATAATAGCTACAACCATCAGGATGAGTGCTGTTGTCGCGTAAAGCCCGGTAATATTAAAGCCAGTAGCTGGAAGCTGTAACTCTTCTTCTTCCTCAGGCTCAACAACTTCTTCAGGAGCATCCGAAACAGCTGCTACTATTGCAAAAAGACCTGCATCAAATGAAAGGTCTTGAGTACCTCCTGGTACATTAATACACATAGTCTCGCCTGTAGCTTGATCAGCATCACTGTCTAGAAGATCAGTAGTTGAGTTAACATTAGAAGCTGTGAAGCTATAGCCAGATGGTAACGTAAATCTAACGCAATAAGTAGCTGCATCAAGACCCTCGAAAAGATAATTACCACTTGCATCAGTCACATCAGTTTTTAAGAGCTTACCACTAGCGTCTAGTAGCTCAACAGTAACATTTTCAGCAGGTAGCTCTCCTGAGTCCTGAACACCATCTTGATTATCATCATACCAAACGTAATCACCAACACTCACAACCTCTGGGAAAGTAATTTCAACATTACTATTCTGACCTGGTGCATAATCCTCACCGATATTTCCGTCCTCGAGTGATCCAGCAAAACCAAAAACATTAAAAGTAAAGTTGTCACCGATTTGATGAGTAAAGCCAGGAAGTTGAGAAAAGTCATCTATCCTAAAGAAAAGATCAGGGACTGCTGAAGAAGGGTTAAACAAGTATGACGAAGTTGAACTCAGAGCAGATCCGTATCCAAATGCTGGTAATGCTGTTGTACCTGTAAATGCATAAGCACCCCAACCAGTCATATCTGAAATACCAGACGTACCGACTACTACATCGTAAGTCCCATCGACATTTGTATCAAATAGTAGAGAGAAAGATTCAGTACCACCTAGATCAGCATTGTCCGTACCACCGTAAGTACTATTTGATGAAATTGAAGGGTCACCATCATTATCTGCATCACCACAGATGAAATAACAATCATACGCAGCAAAAAGAGTATCTGTTTCTACATCATAATCTAGATAAACAGCTGCGATATCCCAACCACTACTTACAGATGAACCATCATCTTGAACAAGAGTACTATCAACACCATCAGTAATAACTATTACATCTGAACCTGTAAAATCACTAGCGATATTACCAGAGAAAGTTCTAGGTGAAGTTGTAGCAGAAAGAACTGAAGGTAGTCTGTTCTTTATATGTTCATTATAAATACTTGTTAGCTCCAGGGAGTAGGCGATTGCACCTAGAAAATAAAACCACACAAAACCTAAGATTATGAGCAGTCTTTTTTCAAGTTTAAAATTATTCTGTTTCACTACTTGCTTTGTTAATATTAAATTTACCGATCTTGATAACTTTCCGAGTATAAACCAGATATCCTAGAGCAATTAGTGCCAATGCAACAGACACAATTTGGATAACAAGTGTCAACAAACCTGTGTTAGCTAGGTTATTAATTATTGTAGCACCTAGTACTTCACCTTCTTCCTCAACCACGTCGGGTTCTGGTGGAATTATCTCTTCAGATTCAACAATACAAAGGTCTAAATGTAAGTTGTTATCACCAAATTCAAGGTTGAGAAGTTCCGATGAACTTGAAGAAGTGTAAAAATCATTATCAAGTGACTTGTCTTGAGAGCCATCAAACCCAACACTACACATTTCATAACCAGCAGGGACATCAACGATCCTTACAGTGTAGTCACCTGGATTTGAATAATGACAAAGTTGATAAGTTCCATCATCGTTTAGTTCAGTTTCTCTAACAACCTCACCTGAGTTATTTACTAATTGTAAC
>JAHDCA010000059.1 GCA_020630115.1 Candidatus Dojkabacteria bacterium
AGGATCTTTTCTGTATTAGCATCCCGAACAAACGATATACCCCAAGAAGTATTAGATTAGTAACCAATATATGATTAATAAGGAACAGCACGAACAATGGAATCATTCTAAAAGTCAGAATCCTTAATATATAAAAATAGTATGCAAAGACAGTTCGTGCATTAAAGAGCATTTGTCCATTTACGTACTCATCTCGTAAAAGATATTGGGGATCTTCAAGTCTAAAAATAATTGGTAATACTTCTCCATGATTAACTGAACCGTAAGAATAACCCTGCTTGACTATATATATAAGACTTGTAACAAAGATTACCAGATATATAAAATTCTCTGATCTGTAAAAGTTCTTGAGCTTAAGTTGGATAGTTTCAATAAAGCTCATCATTTGATCAAATCAGGCCTTCTTTGCCTAGTATCTTTTAATGCTTGCTCATTCCTCCACTTCTCAACTTCACCATGATGTCCAGAAAGTAAAACCTCAGGTACTTTAAGGCCCATGAATTCGGAAGGTCTTGTGTAATGTGGGTACTCTAACACTTCTGATTCAAAACTCTCATCTTGAGCGGATTCGATATTACCTAAAACTCCATCAATCAACCTAACAACAGAATCAGCCAATACCAAGCCTGCTAATTCTCCTCCTGAAAGGATGTAGTCACCTATGCTAAATTCAATATCGACATAGTTCTCCGCTACTCTGTTGTCAATCCCTTCGTAATGCCCCATGAGGATTATCAAGTGATCTTTTTGAACCTTGCTTTCTCCTTGAGTCTCTATGCTTGCCAGTTCTCTTGAGAACTTTTGATCTAACTTTCTACCTCTTGGAGTTGTCATAAGCACAATACTCTTATCAGTTCGAACTTGTTGAAGTGCTTTATATATTGGTTCGATCTTCATAACCATGCCTGCTCCGCCACCAAATGGCTTATCATCTACTGTTCCATGATTATCGTCAGTAAATTTTCTAATATCCAATACTTCAAATTCGGTTAAGTCCTTCTCAGCAGCTATTCTAAATATGCCGTGTTTTAAGTGTGACTCTATCTGCTTAGGGAAAAGAGTTAGGAAAGTAATTTTCATTACCAATTATATCAAGGTTTATCAATAATCTCTTCCATTTGTGAGATTACCTCAGTATAAAGTCCTGATAAAAATTTATTCCACTCATAGTACTTCTGTCTGTCTTTAAGGTCATTTATGTCATAACCTAGTACTTCAGATCTTAATGGGATCGATTGAGGAATTGTTAGTTCTTGAATAGATGGTGCAATCTTATCTATTGATAATGCGAACTTTGCCTCGATTGACTGACCATCAAAGAACTCGCTGTAATACTCTCGATGGAGAGGGTGAATCATCTTTAGACCAGCAATTACCTCGGCTTCTTGTTTTTCTTTGGATTTGGAGAATTCTAATTCATCTCCTAATTCTAGCTCACCAATGTCATGGTAAGCCAACATTATTAAGACTTTACCTAAGTCAATATTTAAATCTGATTCTTCTTGAATAATCGGATGAAGGTAAGTTGCGAGTATTGGGAGATGCCCAACATGCTCAATTAAAGACTCTCTCATAATAAGTTTTTTAACGTCGTCTGAGTTAAATTCCCGATCAGTAATAGATAAAGCATGAAAACTTTTCTCTCTCTCAAGAGTATTGGAATAACGTTTTATTAATGAGTACCTTTTAGTCAAGGAGACCAAAGCTTGTATAACATTATTATAATCCATGATCCGAATTTCACTGGTAATCTTAAATTTAATCATGTTATCATGAATTGTTTTACTTTATACAAATATATATGGCAGATATAGTAGATATTGCTGGAATCGGTGAAAAGATTTCACAAAAGCTTGGTTCGATCGGTATTAATTCAACCGAAGAACTTATAAGCTCGATTAATAGTCAAGAAAGTCTCGACCATGTAGCCTCTGTTGCAGGTGTCTCTCAGGAGAAAGTTGCAAGATGGCTAAACATGGCTGATCTTTTTAGACTCGATAATATGACAGAGGGTTGGTCACTACTTTTAAATAAAATTGGTGTTGATAACACTCAGCAACTTAAAGGTATGAACCCTGCCTCACTTCTTCAATCAATGACAGGCGTTATCAATAACCTTGATCACGGTTTCAAAACAGAACTTCCTCCTCTTGAGGTCGTTAGAGATTGGGTTTCTCAATCAATGAACCTTAAGACTATTGGTGGTTTGGCTTTAGGGCTAGGCTCTTTAGGAGCTGGAATGAAGATGGCTGGAGCTAATGTTGGTGGTAAAGTTACAGGTGCTGTTACTGGTGCGGCTAATATGGCAGAAGGTGCTATGGGTGTTGCAGGAGATATGGCTGGTGGAGTTGTTGATGGTGTCGGTAATGTTGCTGGTGCTTCAATGAATGCTGCAGGTAATGTTATCTCAGACTCAATGGGTGTTGCTGGCGGTGTTGCTTCGGGAGCAGTTGGAATGGCTGGAGACGCTGCAAGATCAATCTGGAGATGGTTATTACCTTTACTACTTTTACTATTATTGGGACTTCTTCTACTATGGGGATGGAGAACTGATTGGTGGGGAATTGTTGATGAAGCAAAAGATACTGTTAGCAATGTAACAGAAATAGACGTAGAGCTTCCTGATGTAGATATTGACACACCTGATCTGGATCTAGAGATAGATACACCAGATATTAACTTACCTGATTTTGATATCTCAGGATTGTTTGGCAGATTCCCTAGTCTTAGCGGCTTTGGCAGTATGATGTCATTACCAAATGTATCAAGTGCGTTTGATTTTAACAACTCGGACTATTCTTTCTTTGCACCTTCAGATGCTAGTTTGAATGCCTTAGGCATTAACTTTGCTGATCTTGATGCAGATGTTCAATTAGACTACCTAAATAAGGTAGCTGTTGACGGTCAAGTTGGTTTAAGTGATCTTATTGATGGATACTCTTTAACAACTCTATCTGGAGATACACTTAACTTCACAGTTGATGAAAACGGTGAAAAACTCGTAAACGGTGTTCCTTTCGAAATTAACGCAAGCGATGATGGTGATAGAACTGTTCTATTTACTACTCAAAAACCACTTTTCGATAGTTTCTTAACTGATGCAGTAGCTGAAATGAAGTCTGAAGTGGAAGCTGACATGATGAGCAATTCATACAAAGAGTTACTTTCTCAAGTAAATGCTAACTCTGACCTTTCAATGTGCGTAATGATGATCGAAGCATCATCCCTAAGCACTATGATGAAAGATGGTGAAGAGTACACTTTCTTCTTACCTACTGATAAGGCTTTAATGAATGCCGGCATCACTGACATGGGTACTTACTTAGAGGGTAAGACAACCCTAGAAATTGATACAATCATGAACAATCACATGATAACAGGTGAAACATTAACTCTTGATAATTACACCCTTGGATCAAATATTGATCTAGATGGTGGTAACTCAATCAAGGTTACTTTTGATCAAGAAGCTACTGGTCAATGGCATCATATCAATGGTAATTTCAAAAAGCATATAAATGTTTGGGGTACTACTTCAAACGGTGTAACTCTTCATGTTACTGACACAATGCTTTAAAGCTTAGATTTAATTATCTAGGAAATACAAAGGGGAGCTCAGAGCTCCCCTTTTGTTTTGTTAGTAAGGTTATAAGTCGCTAATCTATGACATTTGCTCCTAAAGATTGAAAACTTAATAATCTTTTCATAACCTGTTAATAATTCCGATGTATAATTCAATATATGTTAGAGTTTTTAGTTTCTAATCAAGTAAGTGATTTCAAAACGATCTTCGTTGGAATCATTGTAGAGTCCTTCCCTTTCATCATCCTTGGAATTCTTGTGTCAGCTATATTCGCAGTTTTTGTTAAAGATGAGTTTATCTATAAATTTCTACCTAAGAATAGATTTTTAAAGCTACCTGTACTATCTCTACTTGGTGTATTCATGCCAGTTTGTGAGTGTGGTAATGTTCCAGTCGTTAGAAGATTCCTTAAGAAGAAGCTCTCAGTAGCTCACAGTGTGACTTTCTTACTTGCTGCACCGATACTCAACCCCATTACGATCTTCTCAACTTCACAAGCTTTCGGATGGGATTCTGAGATACTTGTATATAGGATATTAGGTGGATTTATCATTGCTAACCTTGTTGGTCTTATCGTTCTGATCACTACAAATTCAGATGAAGATTTACTCACAGAAGATTTCTACAAAGAAGTTTGTGATAGTCATCACCATGATCACTCACACGACAAACTCAGAGATACAGTTTCGATCTTTATCAAAGAGTTTAATGAAGTCATGGGGATGATGTTGATAGGTGCATTGATTGCGGCTTTCACACAGATATTTATCCCCAGAGATATAATCACACAGATTGGCACAAATCTACCTCTCTCGATACTTGCAATGATGATTATGGCATTCGTAGTTTCAATATGTGCTAATGTTGATGCATTCTTTGCACTTTCATATGCCAATACTTTCAGTAAAGGTTCAATCGTGAGCTTTTTAACTTTCGGACCAATGGTGGATATCAAGATATTCTCAATGCTTAAAACAACATTCAAGATTAAGTTCTTAGTCTACTTAACAAGTATAATTGCTTTACTCAGCTTCATACTTGGTATCTTAGTCAATTTACTTCAATGATTAAACGCATTCTAAATACATACTCACTACCAGTTTTCAGTATCTTTGTGATCTACCTTTGGCGGATGAATGACCTTAACTTACTTATCCACCCTCGATATCACCTCTTCACAATTAGCTCTGCTATATTTAGCCTTATTGTTTCTTCAATAGTGATTTATAAGAGAGTAAAAGATAACCAATCCGAGATAACCAATGGTAGTTTAGTACTTGTAACGATCATTATTGTCCTGATCTCAGGACTTAGTCCGCTTTCTTCAGCAGTACTTGGTCAGAGAAATGACCAGCTTAACGTAGTTATTAATTCCCAGAGTGATATCTCGAACAATCAGATATTCGAAAATAATTTTGATAGTTTCTCTTTAGCAGACTGGAATTACTATTTCAGTATCACTAACAACCTCGAGAGTATCAACAACCAAAAAGTCATACTCGAAGGCTTCTTTTACGAAGATGAGTTTATCTTAGACGAGTATTTCCAATTATCGAGATTCGTTATTTCATGTTGTGCAGTTGATGCTCGCCCTGTTGGGATTTTAGTTCAGAAATCTGAGCTAAGCTCAGAATATGGACTTGATGACTGGTTAAAGATTGAAGGTTGGCTTGAGATTAGAGATATCGATTCAAGAGATCAAGTTGTTATTATCGTAGACGAATTAAAAAGTATTAATGCACCTGATAACCCATACATTGAATAATTATGAATAAGCTACTTAATACAATCATAATCTTCTCGCTACTATTAACATCTCTGCTCCTTCTGTTTTTTCAAGATCGCTTTGCAAAGCTAAAAGTCAATGAAATCATCCACTCTCGTAACATTGATCAAAAAGTAGTCTCCGTAACTGACAGAAATATTCAGATTAACTTTAACAATCCTCTAAGTTCTGAGACTGATTACTCAAAAGATATAAGTATTGAGCCTGAACTAGAGTTTAATTCTTGGGTTATTGGCAATAGACTTATTATTCAGTTTGATAAGGAATTCGACTTTGATACAGGTTATGAATTGATTTTAGATGAATCGATTGATAACACTTATAATCTTGATTCTGAAGGGTACAAATACACTTTTAAAACAGAAAAAGAGTACGAATACGTTCCAAATCTTAACTCAATTAAAAGAATCTCTGTGGAATCGGCTTCAGTTAATGAATTTATTAACTTTAATAACCCAGTTATGAATGTTATCGAAAGGGATGATGACTTAGTAGTTCATCTTGAAAGAGATAATAATCAGATTGTAATTATAAGCAAAGAAGGCAAAATACTTGAAGAATTCGATTACGATTTCTCAATACTAGCAGTCAAAGAACAACCAATCAGCAAGAAGGTTTGGGCTCTAACACAAGAGGTATTTAAAGGCGAGTTTAATGATGTAAACAAACAAAAGACTTCAAGTATTTGAGAATAACTTTGAGCGAGTTTGAACTTGAGCAGGACATTAAAGACATCT
>JAHDCA010000060.1 GCA_020630115.1 Candidatus Dojkabacteria bacterium
TCTCCTTCCAATACCAGTTTTGTCTAGTGTCTGGAAATTATCACGAGTCAGATCAAGGATCTCGTGCGAATGATTCTCAGAATACATTAAAAAAGATCCTTTAGGCTTATACTTACCTCCAAAACCGATCCGAAAAGCATTCATATTATTGATCTTCACCTGCCCTTTGTCACCAAAACTTAGGGCCATATTAAATTCTGCTCCAATTCCTCCAGAAGTATAGAAAGCCTTTACATCGCCGTATTGATTATTAAATTTTAATGAGTTTATTTTCATCACTTATTATTACGAATCTTCTATGAATTAAGTAACCAATACAGTTCTTTGTGGATTACTTCGGAAAGTTAAATTTATAGCAAAGTTCTTGAGATCATTAAAAAAATTTATATTCTCATAATCATTAACTTCATCTAGATCTCTCCAATTCCAGTCTGATATCTTCCCCTCTTCCATATTAGTAATCTCGCCACCTACAATCTCACATTTATATAAAAGCATTGTCCAGACTTCACCTCCGTAGTCCTTCTCAAGAACGCCGACTAACTCGCCAACTTCAATATTTATACTTAGCTCCTCATGAACCTCTCGAACCAAACAATCCCTCAAAGTCTCTCCAAGCTCAAGCTTACCACCAGGTGGGACTAATATCCCACCTTCTTTCTCTTTGTTCAACTTAACAAGTAAATACTTACCTTTTTCATTTTTTATTAATGCTGAAGCAACAACTGTATTCATGATTCACTACCCAATATATCTAAACCCTATAAACACCAATAGCAGTTCTAACTCTATCCATCACACCCATCGCAACATCTCTAGCTTTCTTACCATTTTCTTTAACCATATCATTCACGTAATCCATGTCTTTTGCATACTTAGCTCTACGATCACGCATTGGCGAAATATACTCTCGATAAATTTCGAAGAACTCTTTCTTGAATTCAACATCTCCGATTGTACCTTTACGATACCTCTCACGGTACTCTTCAATTTTACTTTTATCGTGACCAATAATTTCAAGGTAGTAGAAAATTGGATTCTTATCGGGATCTCCTGGGTCATCAACCTTAATCCTCGCTGGATCTGTAGTGATAGCCATAATCTGTTTCTTTATAACATTATCATCTGAGAAGATTCCCAAGATATTACCAATACTCTTACTCATCTTTCGCTCACCATCAGTACCGATGACTCGACCAGTAGCCTCCTTAACATAAAGTTCAGGGATTTTCAGAATATCTCCATATCTAGAGTTAAAGCTCCTTGCCATATCCCTACAGATCTCAACATGCTGAGCTTGATCCTCACCAACTGGTATAAAGTCTGGTTCAAATAACAGAATGTCTGCTGCCATAAGGATGGGGTAATTAAATAAACCCATGTTTATAGAATTCTCGTCTTGATTAGGATCAGCTAATTTGTCCTTATACCCATGCATTCTCTTCATTTCACCTAAAGTCACTGCGTTATTCAAGACCTCAGTCATCTCAAAGATCTCAGGAATCTGTGATTCGATGTAAAATACTGATTTCTCAGGATCAACACCAGCACCGAGATAGTCTAGCATTACATTTTGCGTATTACTTCTCAGACTAGAACCTTCATGCACAGTATTGATAGCATGATAATCTGCTAAGAAATAATAATTCTCAGTACCTGGAGTGTTTTGGAAATCCACAAATTGCTTCATTGCACCTAGATAATTACCTAGATGAACTTCAGAAGCACTCGGAGCAACCCCCGATAGATATCGATCTAACTCATTCTCATTTCTCACATACTGTACTTCAGCCACTCGGACATATTTAGCTCCCATAACTTTCTCAAAATCTTGTCTCGAAAGTTTTATGGCATTCTCGATTGTACCTGTACCACAAACGATATCACTCATAACAGCAACTGATTCATCTATAACGACTATTACCTCTTTGGGGTCGATAGTCAAAGGACATACCGAACCTGCAATCTGACTTAACTTAGCTAGTACATCCGGTGAAACCATCTTCAACTTCTTAGAATTGGAAAATTTCTTCAATGCCCCAGACTTGAACTTTGCATTGGCATTACGGATCCCTAAAACATATTTACCTTTTTCATTCTCAAACACTACACTTGCAATATGGTGCTGCGATCCGTATCCACTTGCAACTATCTGAGTTTTTGCATCTGTAATATCTGATCCCAGTTCAATTATTTCGAATTCATTAATTTCATGTTTTCCTAATATTGTTTTTAACTTTTCCATTTTTAATTTCATTAAATCTTAATTATTTACTATCAATTTCTTTATCTTCGTTAACTTTTCATTTTACAAGATATAAAATAAAAAATCGCCATAAACTTGGCGATTATCTCAAAAATTCTAAGAATACAACTAACGCCAAGCAAAATTCGCAGTCCGCCAGGCTATGAAGAAGTTTAGTTGTAAGTTATTTTTCATTGTAAGATTATATCAGAAAATCGTAATAGTCCTCACTGTTAATCAATCGAAATGTACTACCCTCATAAGTTTTTATAAAATCTTTAGGTACTTTCAATTTCATAACTCTTAATATTAAAGATTAATTCCTAATGATTCAATAGGTATTTTCTGCTAACATAACGAAGATATGCAAAAAAGATTTCAAAATTTATTAAATATCTTTGGTCCAGCTGCCATAGCGATAATAATCTTCGCAGCCTCAACCCTCCTACTCTTCTATAGTAAAGGCTACAGATTTGATAGAGAGGAAAGAAAAGTCGAGATTACCGGGATTTTTGACGTTAAGAGCTCACCAAGTAGAGCGGATGTTTATTTTAACAGCGAGAAAAAAGGTACAACAACAGAAATTATTGATGCATCACCTGACCAACAGCATAACATTCGACTACTAAAAGAAGGATATCAACCTTGGGAAGTAGATGTCAGTGTAGAAAAAGAAGAATCATTCAAAGTTGATGCACAACTAATCAAAAATGAACTAGAAGAGACAACCTTATTCAATATAACCGGGGAACTTATAGATGTTGCATACACTGAAGATAATTCACATATATACATTATTCGAAAGACAATCTCAACAAACAGTTCTCAAGACACAGGAGATGATTCGATAGAAAGTTCAAATGAGATTGATCAATACGAATTATTAAGAATTAATATTGCACCAGGTATATTCACACTAAATAATGAACCAGAGATATTATTAAGCTTTGAAAGGTCTGAAGGTTTAAACGAGGAGGATTTAAGGATAATTCCATCAGCTGATAACTCCGAGTACATCTTCTTTAACGGTGATTATCTTCACTATAAAGACTCTGAGCTACTAAATACAATTAACACTGATATTGAACCATTTTGGAGCAGGTTTGGTGAGCATATTTTTAGAATTAATACTGGAAACCTAGAAAAGTTAACTCTTGACCTAGACAATGATGAACAAACATATAGCTGGGAAGAGATAGCGCCGATAGGAGAGAAGTTCTGGATTCAAGACCTTCAAGAGAATATCTTGATCCTTGATAAAAAAACTATCAATGTCTACTCAATCACCGACCCAGAAAAATTCGATGCTCAAGCTATCCCAATTCCAAACAATCTTGAATTCCAAACTATGGAATTAAGTGAAAAATACATCCTACTTTTTATCGATGAACGGATCTGGCTGTATAATCTAGACACACAAATCGTTGAAAATATTATCAATGACAACCAACAATTTGTTGGTGTTACAAATTCCGGTAATTCATTCTACTACGTCAACTCTGAAAACGAGGTTGTCCAATATATAACAATCGAGGATTCCGAATTCAATCATGAAACACCTGGAATTTATAATACAAACAAACTTGGAGACGTAAGTATCGGTGACTTAAATCCCGCAGTACTTTTTGGTGGTAAGTACCTAGTTGCTACTGATAACAGATCAAATGATATAATATTCTACTCGGGGCTCGGGATGAATAACTTCAAATTCAACCTTGGAAACCAAACGTTTCACAAAGTCGTTAATGGCGAAGAGATAATTGGTTTTGATACTTCAACCGAAATCAACCAACAATTAGATGAAAATGAATCCGAAGAAAATGAAATCTCCTCAACGCCAAAATCATTCAGAGTAATTAGAAGCCAATTCACTCAATAATCTTTTCTCCAGGAAATCGATATAGCCATTTAAGCCGATCAGTTCACAACTCTTCTTAACTTTAAGGAAATAATGGCGCGCATGGGAGGAGTCGAACCACCGACCTAGGCGTTAGGAGTGCCTTGCTCTATCCATCTGAGCTACATGCGCATGTCTCATTACAATAATTATAATATATTTGGCCAATTAATGCTTAAAAAATTAATTACTAATATAAGTTTTTATGTAGAGTAACGATCTTATTTAATGTACCATCTTTTATAAAGATCGGTTTTTTATTCATTCCCATAATTAATTTCCTCATAGTCAATAATCTAGAATAACCTAGTATAGTATATTCATCTAAAGCTCCATTTGATATCATTTGAAGAAAGTTAATTCTTGCATAAGCCTTTTTGTAAATTCTATGTTATTTCTTTCTTTAAATATAATTTCTAATTGGAGAAGCTATAAAAGGTTCAGTATCGCTAGAATTCTCTTTATTTTGCTCAATAACATAAGCTGCTACTTCTTCTCGACTCATTTCCATTACTCCTTTCTGATTTATATTTCTATTATTAGCTATAAGTTCTACTAAAAAATCAATATCCTCTTCACCTAATTCAGTATATCGAACTAAATCAAAAATTTCTGACATTCCAATTTTAATGTTAGAGGTAATCAACTGTTCAACCTTACCCCAGTTTAGAGATTTCGTATTAGGGAAACCCAAAAGTCTATATACTTCAGGGTCAGCATTAGCACTTATATCAACTAATGAAGCTACTGGAGCAATTTCTTTATGTTCAAACTTAGGATTTTGCCCAGTTCTGTCTACTGACATAACAGCACATAAAGTACTCTTATTAACACCCAAATAAGACTTTGTATAACCAGTTTGTTCTTCGAATTGGCGACCGGTGAAATCACTAATTTCGACCAGATTTTTACCATTAAGTAGTTTTGCATACTTCAATAGCATTGAAACTTCGGGGAAGATACTTACCATTGCATGGGTAAGGTAATCACCATTTAAACTAACACTACCTTCTGGACGCATAGTGCCAGGAGAATCAATTAAAACATGGCCTTCAAATATCTTACTCACACCATATTATACCCTATAGCATACGTATCTCGAAGCTGATTTCGATCGAATAGCTATGCAAAACACAAATATACAACCTATCTAAATTCAGAGTATAATATCCCCAATATGATAGATACAATTTCAGTAAAAGGCGCTAAAGTTCATAACCTAAAGGATGTTTCAATCGATATCCCAAAGAACAAACTCGTAGTATTCACAGGAGTCTCTGGTTCGGGGAAGTCATCCCTCGCATTCGATACGATCTACGCCGAAGGACAGCGAAGATATGTCGAAAGCCTTTCTTCATATGCTAGGCAATTTTTGGGACTTATGGAGAAGCCTGATGTAGAAAGTATTACTGGACTCTCCCCTGCTATCTCGATCGACCAGAAGACTTCAGGATCTAACCCTAGATCAACTGTTGGGACGATTACTGAGATTTACGATTACTTAAGACTACTTTATGCACAAACTGGAACTACACATTGTCCAAACTGTAGTGAACCTGTTAGTGCTCAAACATTACCGGAGATTCAAGAGCAGATCATAGAGATAATCAATGAAACAATTACTGAGAATAAAGATGCCTCAAAGCCGATTAAGTTCCAGATACTTGCACCGATTATCCAGGAGAGGAAAGGAACATACAAAGAATTATTTTCTTCGCTACTCTCAAAAGGATTTTTGAGAGCTCGGGTAAATGGTAAGTTAACAACACTTGAAGACGCTGAGAACTTAGAGTTAGATAGATATAAAAAACATACTATTGACTTAGTAATCGATAGATTTGCAATCGACCTAGAGAAACTTAAAGATAGC
>JAHDCA010000061.1 GCA_020630115.1 Candidatus Dojkabacteria bacterium
TCGCAAGGTAGAAATATGAGTCTTGCAGAGTTAAGGCCACTTGCAGATGGGCGAATATATCTTGGATCGCAAGCTGTTGAGAATGGCTTAATTGACCGAACAGGTGGGATGGATCTTGCTATCGAAAGAGCGATGGTACTCTCAGGAGTTGATGAATATGAAGTAGTAGAGGTTACATATAAGCCAACTGGCTTTGCTTCTGCTTTTGGAGCAACTGCAAGGAACATTAGTAATATAAACTCTATATTAAACGGTCAAGCAAAGTTGCAAAACACTAGCATTGAGCTAATGCATATATATCAATAAATGTTAGTCGAGAAATTAGAGTATCAGAAAAAGAATCCTAGTAGGGTGAATATCTTTTTTGAGTCAGGGGAAGTTGTTGGTCTGCATTCAAATATCGTAGTGAAATACGATTTGCGAAAAGGTATAGAGATTGATCCACAATCTCTGCATAAAGCTGTTGTTGAAGATTTGAAAATCAAACTTGTCGGTCGGTGTGATAACAAACTTTCTAAATCGAGGACAACTCAAAAAGGCCTTGAGATATTTATTGATAAAAAAGTTTACGAATGGGATCTGCAAGGTATAGAAGAATTGTCAGATATAAAAAGTGAGTTAATAGCTTACTATAAAGGTCAGAAATTAATTGATGATGAGGCTTTCACGATAGACTTTATAAACTCGAGACTAAAAAGCAAACCTCGTTCACTCAATATGATCAGGTCGGAACTTTATCAGAAAGGTATTCATAACAACGTCTTGCAAATTGCTAGTTCAATAGGGGTGAGCGACTATGAACTCCTAGAAAATTTTAATAATAAAAAATTTAATGGTGAATTAATCGATCTGAATGATAAAAAGAAGATGAGGACATTTGCTAATAAGGGATTTAACTTCTCGATAATTAAACAATTATCGAACGATTTAGTTGGCTATGACAAATAAAAGCTCGAATCTCACGTGTGAAGTAAAAAATTCAGGAACAATCTCTGTTGAGGATGCAATTGAGCAGATACTAAAAGTTCGAGGTATCGAAATGGATTCATTAGAAGTTGATAAAGAATTAGCTTTGAAAGACTTAATGCAGATATATCAGGTCGATAAAGCCGCAAAACGTTTGGTAGAAGCCTTTGAGAAAGATCAAAATATCTTGATCTTTGGTGATTATGATTGTGATGGTATAAGTGCTACTTCAATTCTCTGGAGGAGTTTTGAGTTCGTTAAGAAAGAAAATTTTGTAGGATATTCTGGTGTTATAAAACCTTTCTTACCTAATCGTTTTAGGCATGGATATGGTTTCTCACAAAATGCAGCAGAAGATATATCGAAGATGGACGAAGATTTTGACTTGATAGTTACAGTTGATTGTGGAATTAGAGATGGAAAAGTCATTGCTGAATTTTCAAAAGAGACTTCTTGCGAATTTATCGTTACTGATCATCATGAACCTCCAGAAAATGTTGAAGATCTAGAACATATAGTCGTTCATCAACTTCATCCAAAATCCAAAGTTAAGTTCAAATCAATCTCTGGAGCTTTCGTTGGTTATCTTTTGATGTTAAAACTTTTTGATATTTTGAAACTTGAATTACCAAAAGATTTATCACAAGAGTTGGAGTGTTATGTAGGTATCTCGACAGTAGCGGATGTTATGCCATTGATTGGGGTTAATAGGACCTATACGAAGTTAGCAATTAATTTTTTAAAGCAGACTCCTACAGTTGGACTTGAGAAGCTTATGCATGTAGCCAAAGTAGATCCTGAAACTATAAGTGCCGGTACAATTGGATTTGCTCTAGGCCCAAGGTTAAATGCTGCAGGGAGATTGGACGATGCAACAATGGGGTTGAGAGCTCTTTTAACTAGAGATCCTGATATTGCATATAAATATGCTTACCGCTTGGAAAATTTTAACTCAAAAAGAAGGTCGGAGACTGATCGGTTTATAAAGATAGCCATGAAAGAGGCTAGTGATGAATGTAAGATCAATCTTATACATATTAAAGATATACCGGAAGGGATAAATGGATTAGTTGCCAGTAAGGTTTGTGAGCAAACTCATAAGCCAACTTTGATATTTTCTGACTCATCAGAGGATGGAGTTATAAAAGCATCTGCAAGAAGTATTAAAGGTGTAAATATTGCCCAAGCTATAGAGGCTTGCAGCTCAAGCTTGATTAAGTTTGGTGGGCATAAGCAAGCAGCAGGTTTGTCTCTAGAAAAGGATAACTTTGAGGATTTCTGTGAAAGTTTAGTCGACTATATCGATAAGTCAGTAGATGAGAGTGATTTGGTTAAACAGATCGTAGGTGATATCCAGATAGATAGTAACCTTGTTAACTTGCGATTTGCTAATGCATTGAAAGAGCTTGAACCGTTTGGTTTTGGATTTAAGTCTCCTCAGTTCTATTTCGAAAACATGCTAATCGTGGGAAAGAAAGTTATTGGCAAGACAAAGGACTCGTTAGCCCTAAAAGTTGAAGGAAAAGGTTTGGAAAGTTTTAAAGTTTTGAATTTCAAGTCACTTGAAGATGTTGAACAATTAGAGGAGGGTATTCGGATAAATATTGTAGGTACATTGAATCTCGATACTTGGAATGGTAGGACTAATGTAAGTGTCATAGTTAAAGGTTGGGATTTTGCTCAAGAGGATTAAATGTCTTACGTAACATTAACTCAGATTTACCAAAATTTTGCTCTTCACCTTTAAGGCCAAGGCTCTTGAGCCATAATTATCTTAAACCTTAAAAATCTTAGCTAGGATTTTACCAATTATATCCGGTTGGTATTTTTTTGTCAGGCGGTTCGGCATAACTAGATCAACGCCTAAGCTAGTTAGTGAGGCTACAAGCATCGCGAGAAGTTTCAACCGTGGGAAGATTAGAAATACAAGTATCAGAATTACAGTGAAAGTTACGAACCTAATCATCTCATCGGAATTATCTCTGAAGCTTTGGCGCATTGCTAGTGAGATGGCAGAACGTTTAAGGTTGGCTTGCTTTCTATAATGCGATAAATATTTGGAAGCTTTAGCAAAGACTGATAATGCTTTTCTTATTAACTCAACAGCAACTGTAGCAATAATCAGGTTTATAGTGAAGCCAATAGTGTCATCAATGCTCAGTCCTCTGGTCATAAGGTTGTACTGTCCAAGTGATGCATGTAACTCTACATTTAATCTCTCAGGTAGAAAGAAGAGATTTGTACTATCCATTGTCATAAAGAAAACAAAGAGAACAATCTCAAATGAGTCCCTGAAGTAGTGAGAGAATTGCTCGTTAAAGCTTCTCTCGTTAGCGTCTTTGATATGCTCAGTTCCAGGATGTAGTGCTCCTGAGATACCAACAAGTACTACAGTAAGGACGATAGTTAAAAACGTTACCTCGGCTCCTGACGCTGCAACTGACTTATAAAGATACATTAGTCCAAAATAGATTATTAATGCTAAACCGAAAGTTATAAAGGGAAGTAGCTTTCGTAGGATACTTTCGAAAATCTCAAAAGACTCAACCATTACTTGATAAAGTGCTTTCCAAACTAGTTTAGCAGCATCAAAAAATCCTAATGAGTTATCAACTACTTCATCCATCAAGTTCAGAGCCTGAGAGCGAAGCCCCATGATCACGAGAAGGCCAATCAGGAAGAATATTAACGTTGCGCAACCAGCAGTATATTTTGTTGCAGTTACTACAATTACTCTTGCAGGTTCGTTAAATGCCACGAATGCTAAGAACCCAGCAAGTAGGAAAAGAAATCCAAGAATCAAATATGAAAAGAAGTTTGAATTGCTTGGCTCCTGTTTCGAGCTGATCTTTACTGGCTGAGGGTTTCTATTTGTTGTATTGGTGTTTTGGTGCCCTGGTAAATTTTGATTTTGTTGCTGATTGTTTATTTCCATTCTCGTTTATTATAACAAAATCCCCTCTAAAAGAGGGGATTTAAAGATTTGGGGCTTGGCTTATTAAGCAGCTTTGTCTAGCTTGTCTAGTCCCATCTTCTTAACACCAAAGTAAACAACTGCTGCTACGATTGTGAAGTCGATTAAAGCTGCAACGAAGTTACCGTATGTTAAGATAACAGCTCCATCAGCCATCTCTACTACTTTGTCAGCAAGTGCAACATTTCCTAGAAGAAGTCCAACAACTGGGTTGATGATGTCTGTTACTAAAGAAGTAACAACTTTACCAACAGCTCCACCTAGGATAACTGCTACTGCAAGTCCAACAACACCTTGTTCTCTTAAAAAGTCTGTAAAACCTTTCATATTAAACTATAATTATATTAAATACAGATTAATTTTAGGGTAAAAAGTGTATGTATGCAATAGTAACAGGAGCTTCATCAGGTATTGGTGAAGAATATGCAAGGATTTTGGCGAGAAACAGGTACGACCTAATCCTTGTAGCAAGGCGTAAAGATAAGCTTAAGCAATTAAGTGAAGAGCTTAAGTCAGCTCATGGAGTTGAGATTGAAGTAATGGATATGGATTTAACAGTGATGAAAAATGTGACTGATCTTTTTAATAAGATAAAAAAGAAGAAACTTGATGTTGAAGTTTTAGTTAATAATGCAGGTTTTGGAGCGAATACTATCTTTAGCGAAACTGAATTTGATCAGTATAACGCAATGATTAAGTTGAATATAACTTCTTTGACCCAGATGACACATGGTTTCATCGAGTATATTGAAGGATCTTCTCACAGCGGGTATGTTCAGAACGTAGCTTCAGTTGCTGGATTAGCGCCAGTACCTTATATGAGTGTATATGGTGCAACTAAAGCTTATGTTGTTTCTTTTACACAAGCTCTTAGTGCTGAGTATGATAGAGCTAAGCTTTCATTTAATGCATTATGTCCGGGTATGACAATCTCGGAATTTCATGAAATCGCTGGAAGTAAAGTCGATGATTCACCAGTACCTATGATGACTTCTGCAGAAGTTGCACAATTTGGCTATGAGAACTTAAAAAGTAATAAAACAATTTTAGTACCTGGTTTTGCCAATAAATTCACTGCATTCTTAGGGCGAGTATTGCCAAAGCCTATAGTTCTAAAGATAACTAAGATGATGATGGAAAGGTTAAGATAATTAGGTTTTTTAATTTTCCTCCACAACCTAAAAGAAGTAATGGTCAATCGATCTTGATTATGAACGGATGGCCACTTGGTCCAAAGTCTATTAAAGGTTTTGTATCACTGCTCAATGACAAGGGTTTTGATGTTGATATAGTGGAGGTTCCAGGCTGGAAAACTTCATCAAACTGGGGGTTTCTTAATCTTTCAACGAAGCGAATTACAAATGATATTATTTACAAACTGAATCGCTCAGAAAAACAGTATTCAGCAATGATAGGTTACTCGTATGGTGGGATCTTTCTAAGGTGGGTACTAGGGGATGAAAAATTGAATCTTTCATATAAGCCAAATCTTGTTTTGATAGCTTCCAACAATGGTGGAGACTCTCCAATTTTTATAAAAATGATCGCATATTCCCTCATACCTATAATAAGTCTTTTGGGGAATACTGAATTGGTTAGAAAGCTGATAAAGAGACTTCTCGATCGAGTTGATGTCCAAGGGGTTGGCTTCCTGAAATGGCTGACTAATCGAGAACGTAGGGATCTGAGTATTAAGCATGCTTTGATTCATGCTTTGATACTCTTGGGTGAAGTGAAATTTAATAACTATACTTCAAACATTGATGAGTTATCTATCGTCATAGCTGAGGAAGATGAAGATTTTATTAACGAAGCAATGCGTAAAGAATCCCAAAAATACGATTGCAGAATTGAAGAGATAAAGGGAGTAGGGCACGGGTTTTTAAAGTCTGAGCCTGAAAAGATATTTAAGGTAATAAAAGATAGACTTAAGCTTGATTAAACATTTTAATTAGTATTTGCATGTAGTAGAATTGACTCTTAATTTGTACTGAATATTTTATGGACTCAAAATCAGATTTTGCCAAACAAAAATTAAAAGAATTTGTCCCATTAGT